>URTD01000218.1 GCA_900550735.1 uncultured Collinsella sp. | reverse complement strand
TTTTTGCCAAAATCGGGAAAAGCATCGAATGTTGTGATGGTCTGTGTTGAGGGTGGGCTCGGGAAGCCGGTCTTGCTCGAAGTGACCTGTCCTGTCGTACGGGTGTCGGCATGATTCTCTCGTGGGGTATTATGTTTTCCGAAGAATAAAACGCCGCGCGAGGGGAGGGCTGCGTGGACGGGCACGTGCAACATGACGGCTTTGGCCGCGATATCAACTACCTGCGCATTGCCGTTACCGACAAGTGCAATTTCCGCTGCATTTACTGCATGCCGGCCGATGGCGTGGCGCCCCGCGCGCACGACGAGCTGCTCAGCGCCGAGGAAATCGCCCGCTTTGTGTGCTTGGTGGCGGGGGAGGGCATTCGCAGCGTGCGCCTGACGGGCGGCGAGCCGCTGGTCAGCCGCCGTATCATTCCGCTTATTCGCGACATCCGCGCGATTCCGCAGATCGAGGACGTCTCGCTCACCACCAACGGCGCCCTGCTGCCCAAGCTGGCGCCGCAGCTCAAAGATGCCGGGCTTAACCGCGTCAACATCTCGCTCGACACACTCGACCCTACGCTCTTTGGAAAGATCACGCGCCTGGGTCGACTCGAGCAGACCATGGCCGGTATCGACGCGGCGCTGGCTTGGGGCTTTGAGCCCGTTAAGGTCAACTGCGTTGTGGTGCGCCGGCTCAACCAGGATGTGGCAGCCCTCGCGCGCTTGACCGTCGACCGCCCCATCCACCTGCGCTTTATCGAATACATGCCCATCGGCGACGAGCGCACCAGCTCGCATTGCGCTGTGGATCCGCATGCGCCCGCGCTCAATCCCGAGCTGTGGGATGCGAGTGACACCGTTCCGAGCGACGAGCTGCGGGCGCGCATCAATGCCGGGGCCGCGGCGGCGGGACTGGGCGAGCTCGAGCCGCTCGACATCAACGACGCTCCTGCCGGCGCGGGCCCTGCGCGCTATTGGCACTTTCCGGGCGCGGCGGGAACGGTTGGCTTCATTAGCGCCATGTCCAACCATTTTTGTGCGAGCTGCAACCGTCTGCGCCTGACGGCCGATGGCAACGTGCGTCCGTGCCTGTTCAGCGATGCCGAGTATTCGGTGCGTGAGGCGCTGCGCCGTGGTGATGATATGCAGGTACTTTCGATTTGGCGCGATGCCGTGGCCCACAAACCGCAGGAACACGCGATAATTGAGGGCACGCAACGATTTATGTCCCAAATCGGAGGATGATCATATGGCCAAGAGCAGGTACGCCGATGCCACCAAGGCCGCTCGCAGGGCCGCGATGTCTGCCCACAAAGCCACGGCTGCGGCGAATGCTGGCAACGCCGACGCGTCAGCGCAGCCGACTGCCAGCGCTGCCACCGAGCCCGCCCGTGACGCCCGTCGCGACGAGCTGACGCACGTGGACGCCAAGGGCGAGGTACGTATGGTCGACGTGTCCGACAAGGCCGAGACCCATCGCATTGCCATCGCCGAGGGTGCCATCCTCATGCACCCCGAGACACAGGCCATGGTGCTGCAGGACCGTGCCAAGAAGGGCGACGTGCTTGCCTGCGCACGCGTGGCGGGCATTATGGCCATCAAGCGCACGAGCGACATCATCCCCATGTGCCATCCGTTGCTCATTACCAAGAGCAAGTGCGACATTGCGCCCATCGCTCCGGCGGGGACGCCGGCCGAGGACGTGCCCGAGGGCTGGGCGCCGGCGCGCGCGGACGGGCAGGTTGGCTTTCACGTACTGGTTACGGCCGGCGTGACGGGCAAGACGGGTATCGAGATGGAGGCCCTGACCGGCGCGAGTGCCGCGTGCCTGACCATCTACGACATGTGCAAGGCGGTCGATCGCGGCATGGAGATCGTCGACGTGCGCCTTCTGCACAAGGAGGGCGGCCGCTCGGGCGTGTGGGACCGCGCGGAGCGCCAGGCCGCTGCTGTTGAGGCCGCCACCGCTGACGGTGCCGCGCCCGCGAGCGCACCCGTCGCCGTCGCGTCCGCAGCTCCG
>URTD01000217.1 GCA_900550735.1 uncultured Collinsella sp. | reverse complement strand
CTCGCCGGCCGCCGCTACGGTATTCCCGTCTTTGGCACGCATGCGCACAGCTGGGTGATGAGCTTCGATTCCGAGCTCGAGGCCTTCCGCGCATTTGCCAAGTCGAGCCCCAAGAACTGTATGCTGCTCATCGACACCTACGATGTACGCGAGGGCTGCGAGCATGCCATTACGGTTGCCAAGGAGATGGAGGCGGTGGGCGAGCGCCTGTCGGCTATTCGCATCGACTCGGGCGACCTCGCCAAGCTGTCCAAGTATGTCCGCGGCCGTTTTGATGCTGAGGGCCTGCCCTATGTGGGGATCTCGGTTTCCAACGATCTTGATGAGTACACGATTCAGTCGCTGCTCGACCAGGGCGCGCCCATCGACAGCTTTGGCGTGGGTACCAAGCTCGCGACCTGCTATGACCAGCCGGCGCTGGGCGGCGTGTACAAGCTTTCCGCCCGCCGTGCGAGCGAGGCAGATCCATGGACGCCGGTGGTCAAGCTCTCCGAGCAGCCCTACAAGCGCACGATCCCGGGTGTGCAACGCGTGCGCCGTTATTACGACGGCTTTGGCGGCCCGGTCTGCGACATGATCTACGACGAGGACCATCTGGCGGGGGAGGGCGCCGCGCGCGGCAATACCCTCGTGGCCGTGAATGATGCCGCCCTGGTGACTGACGTGTCCGAACTTGAGTATCGCGAGCTGCTGGTGCCGATCGTGCGCGATGGCAGTGCGGTGGCTCCGCGTGAGAGCATCCAGGACGCGCGCGAGCGCTGTGCTTGGGCACTCGATCATCTGGACGCAGCTTTCAAGCGCTTCCTGTACCCGCAGACCTATGTGGTGGGCATGGAGCAGGGCCTGGCTCAGGTGCGCGACGAGCTCGTGCGCAAGAACATGGCCGCGGCCTCTGCCTTTCCCTGGGCTCACTAATTCCTTGGGCGGTAGGGGCGAGTCACGCTCCCTTGGCCGCCAGCTCGGCCGTTCGCTGAACAGTTGATTGGTTTGACGTATGACGACTTCTTATAAAACGATGGTGGTAAAGATCGGTTCGTCCACGGTGGTGGGTGCCGATGGCAAGGTCAACCGCGCCTTTATCGGCGGACTTGCCGATCAGGCCGCAGCGCTGCGCAAGCTCGGCTGGCGTCTGGTCGTGGTGAGCTCGGGCGCTATCGCCTGTGGCTATCCCCTGTTGGGTTTCGACCGCAAGCCGGTCGGCGACCTGCCGAGCCTGCAGGCCTGCGCCTCGGCCGGCCAGTGCATCATCTCGTCGGCCTACGACGAGGAGTTCCATGCGCGCGACCTGCTCACCTCGCTCGTGCTGCTCACGCGCCACGATACGGCCCGCCGCACGTCCTACCTGCACGCGCGCGACGCCCTGCTGCGCCTGGTTGAGCTGGGCGTGGTGCCGGTCGTCAACGAGAACGATACCGTCACCGTCGACGAGATCAAGTTTGGCGACAACGACACGCTGGCGGCGCTTGTGAGCTGCCTGGTTTCTGCCGATCTGTGCGTGACGCTCTCGGACATCGATGGTCTCTATACTGCCAATCCGCATGAGGACCCCACGGCCGAGTTTGTTCCTGTCGTGCATAAGATCGATGCCAAGATTATCGCCTCGGCAGGCGATTCTTCGACTTCGGTGGGCACGGGCGGCATGATCACCAAGATTCGCGCGAGCCGCATCCTGATGACGGCGGGTATTCAGAGCGTGATTTGCTCGGGTGAGGAGCCCGATGCGCTCGTGCGCCTCGCCCGCGGCGAGGGCGTGGGCACGCTGTTCGATCCGCCGGCGGAGCGTCTGGACATCGCACCCCGCAAGCTGTGGATCGCACTGGGCGACAAGGCGCATGGCTCGGTGACGGTTGATGATGGTGCTGCGAAGGCGCTGGTCAGCCGTGGCTCTTCCTTGCTTGCGGTGGGTATTCGCGAGGTCGATGGCCAGTTTGCCGAGGGCGATGTGCTCGATGTGTGCGATCCGAGCGGTATGGTCGTCGCCCGCGGTATCGCCGAGGCCGATTCGGACGTG
>URTD01000216.1 GCA_900550735.1 uncultured Collinsella sp. | reverse complement strand
CCCGCCGTTAACGCCACGGGTGTGGTCATCCATACCAACCTGGGCCGCGCCCCGCTCGCGGAGTCGGCCGCCAAGGCCGTGGCCGAGGTCGCGCGCGGCTACAGCACGCTCGAGTACAGCGTCGACACCTGTTCGCGCGGGTCGCGCAAGGAGCATGCCGCGCAGCTCATCCGCTCGCTTACCGGTGCCGAGGACGCGCTGGTCGTCAACAATAACGCGGCCGCGGTGCTGCTAGTGCTTGCCACCCATGCCGCGGGCAAAGAGGTTATCGTCAGCCGCGGCGAGCTTGTCGAGATTGGCGGCAGCTTCCGCATCTCCGATGTCATGGCGGCTTCGGGTGCCAAGCTCGTCGAGGGCGGCGCCACCAACCGCACACACCTGACAGATTATGAGCAAGCCATTACGCCCGATACGGCCATGATCCTCAAGGTCCATCCTTCCAACTATCGCATCGAGGGCTTTCACGAGGAAGTGGGCTCTCGGGAGCTTGCCGCCCTGGCCCACAAGCATGGTCTGCTGTTCTACGAGGACCAGGGTTCGGGCGCGCTGTTGCCCGACGACATCTTGGTGCGCGGCGGCGAAGAAACCACGCCGGCTTCGGTTTCGGCAGGGCTCGATATCGTGTCGTGCTCGGGTGATAAGCTGCTAGGCGCCGCGCAGGCGGGCATTATCATGGGCCGTCGCGATCTGGTCCAGGCCTGCGGGTCGCATCCGCTTATGCGTGCCCTGCGCCCGGGCAAGCTCGCACTCGCGGCGCTCGAGGCTACACTGCGCATTTACATGGATGGGGCGGATGTGGCCCATCGTGAGGTGCCGGTGCTCAACATGCTCACGCTTCCGCAGGCTCATCTGGAGCGTCGCGCACGCAAGCTGCGCGAGCTGATGGTGGCGGGCTTCGATAAGGCTGGCTGCCCGTGTGCCGTGCAGGTGGAAATCGTCGAGGAGTCGTCGACTCCCGGCGGCGGCTCGCTGCCTACCGTCGAGTTGCCCACCATGTGCGTTGCCGTGCGTCTTGTCGATGAGCGTCTTTCCGTTGACGCACTCAAGCGCTCGCTCGTCCAAGATTTCGACACTCCGGTCGTCACACGAACCTCGCACGATCGCATTTTGTTTGACGTCCGTACGCTCGTGGGCGACCGCGATATCGAGACAGCGGCATCGACGCTCATTGCGTGCGTTAAGAAGGCGATTGCTCGATGAGTGAAGTTCAAGCGCTGGTGGAGTGTCCCGTTATCGTTGGCACGGCGGGCCACGTCGACCACGGTAAGTCGGCGCTGATCGAGGCGCTGACGGGCAAAAACCCCGACCGCCTGGAAGTTGAGCGTCGTCGCGGCATGACCGTTGAGCTTGGCTTTGGCGAGCTGGCGCTGCCGAGTGGCAAGATCGTGGGCCTGGTCGACGTGCCGGGCCACGCGCATTACTTGCGCGCCGTGGTGCAGGGCGCTACGGGCATTGATGTTGCCGTGTTGGTGGTTTCGGCCGTCGAGGGCGTGATGCCACAGACCCGCGAGCACGTGCATGTGCTGGAGCTGCTGGGCGTAACACACATGGTGGTCGCGCTGACGATGTGCGACCTGGCCGATAACGAAATGATTGAGCTTGCCGAGCTCGACGTCGATGACTTTTTGTCGGGTACCGTGTTTGCGGACGCGCCGATCGTGCCTGTTTCGTCCAAGACCGGCGCGGGGATTGATGCGCTGCTGGCAGCGCTTGACGATCAGGTTGGTACCTGCTGGGATTCCTGCCGCGACCGTGCCAAGCGCACCGATGCCGCGCCGCGTCTGCCCATCGACCGCTGCTTTACGATCAAGGGCGCCGGCACCGTCGTGACGGGAACGCTGCACGATGCGCCGGTTGCGGTGGGCGATGAGCTCGTCGCGCTGCCGTCGCGCACGGCCTGCCGCGTACGCGGGATCCAAGTACATGGCGACACGCAGCAGGCGCTGCCCGGTCAGCGTGTGGCGCTTAACCTGGTGGGCGATGGCGTCGCTGCGCTCGATCGCGGCGAGATGCTCGGCGTGGAGGGTCGCTTTGGCCAGAC
>URTD01000215.1 GCA_900550735.1 uncultured Collinsella sp. | reverse complement strand
GAACCATCTTACCCGTCCGGAGATCGTGCAGGCACCGCCGCGCAGCATCGTGGCGCCGGCGGCCTTCACGCGGCGGGCGATGCGGATGAGGTTATCGCCCTCGACGGAGCACGGGCCGGCGATGACCTGGAACTGGTCGCCGCCGATCTTGACGCCGTGGCCGCAGTCGATGACGGAGTCCTCGGGGTGGAACTTGCGGTTTGCGCGCTTGAACGGCTCGGAGACGCGCTGCACGCGCTCGACGACATCCATGGACTCGAGCAGGAACGGATCGATCTTGGTCGTATCGCCCACCAGGCCGATGATCGTCTCGTTCTCGCCGCGCGAGACATCGGTCTTCAGGCCCTTTTTCTCAATCCAGCTGACGATATGGCCGACGGCCTCGTCGCTGGCGCTCTGCTTTAAAATTGCAATCATGGTGTGCCTCTCACCTCGATGGATAACTTTTGCAAAAACGGCCCGCATCGCGAGCCGTGTATATATGGTGCATGAGAGTTTATACTATCTGACTCGCTTTTGCCTTCTAAAGTGGGCCGTTGCGCCGCGTCTTCCTCGGAATTGCAAAGCTTTTTCTTTTATTTTGATAGCCCGTGGTGCACTTGGGTATAATGTCAACCGTTGGCCCTATTAGCTCAGGGGATTAGAGCGTCTGCCTCCGGAGCAGAAGGCCGTTGGTTCGAATCCAACATGGGGCACCATCGAACGTAAGACCGTCCGAACCTCGCATGGTCCGGGCGGTTTTTCTTATACCGACGCGACGTGATGGGACGTGGTATGGCAGCAACGGATATCGAGCGCGGACTCTCGACCGCCGAGGTCGAGGAGCGCATCGCCGCCGGTAAAATCAACCGCAACATGGAGCTCAAGACCAAGTCGGTCAAAGAGCTCATCATCGAGAACCTCTGCACGCTGTTCAATTTGATCAACGTGATCTTGGCGTTCCTGGTCATTTTGACCGGTTCGTTTAAGAATCTGACGTTCCTGTTCGTGGTGTTCCTCAATACCGCCATTGGCGTCATTCAGTCCATGCGTTCCAAGAAGATGGTCGATAAGCTCACGCTGCTGACCTCCAAGAAGGCCATCGCGGTGCGCGACGGCGCCGAGGTGGAGCTCGACTTGGACCAGATCGTGCTCGACGACATCATCCGCCTGGGGCGCGGCGACCAGATTCCCGCTGACGCCGTGGTGGTTTCGGGCGAGGCGCTCGTGAACGAGAGCCTGCTGACGGGCGAGAGCGACCTTATTAAGAAGCAGCCCGGTTCCGAGCTCATGAGCGGCAGTTTTATCGACTCGGGCCTGCTGCGCGCTCGCGTGATCCATGTCGGCGCCGACAACTACGTGGCTAAGATCAATAACGAGGCCAAATACGTCAAAAAGGTCAATTCCGAGATCATGAACGCGCTTAACGCCATCGTGCGCTTTGCGAGCATCATCATGATCCCGCTCGGTTTGGCGTTGTTTGCCTCGAGTGTGAGCGAGCTGTGGGATGCCGCGGGAACCCCGGGCGATAGCGCGCTTTCGTGGTGCTTCTCCGAGCTGTTGGCTGGTCATGTGCCTTCGTCGGCGCTGCTGTCCACGGTGGGTGCCCTGCTGGGCATGATCCCGCAAGGCCTGGTGCTGCTGACCTCGTCGGTGCTCGCCATCGCCACGGTGCGCCTGGCCCGCCGCAAGGTGCTGGCACAGCAGCTCTACTGCATCGAGACACTCGCTCGCGTCGACGTGCTGTGCCTGGACAAGACGGGCACCATCACGTCGGGCCGTATGGAGGTCGAGGGCACGTATCCGCTGCCGGTTGAGGGCGTGAGTCTAGGCGCCGGCCCGGACGAGGCGGCCGTTCCCGTCGATACCACGGTGCTCGATTTTGCGCTGGCTAACGTCGCGCGTGCGACTTCGGCCGATGCCAACGAGACCTGCCAGGCGCTTCTCAACTATTACGCCGACCGCCCGGTCGAGGTGTCTGAGCCGCTGTCGGTCATTCCGTTCTCGTCCTCCAAAAAGTGGAGCGGCGCGTCGTTTGCGCAGGACTCCTATGTGATGGGTGCGGCGCAGTTTGTGCTCTCTGATCGTGTGTTTTCGCAGGTCGAGAACCGTGTCGCCGAGCTTG
>URTD01000214.1 GCA_900550735.1 uncultured Collinsella sp. | reverse complement strand
GTCGGCGGCGGTGGCGTGGTCGGCTTTGACGATGAAGCCGCAGTGCTTCTCGCTCACCTGCGCGCCGCCAACGGCGTGTCCTCGCAGGCCGGCGTCCATGATGAGCTTGCCGGCAAAGTAGCCCTCGGGGCGCTTGAAAGTGGAGCCGGCACTCGGCATGTCGAGCGGCTGCTTGTCCTCGCGGCGCTGGCGGTAGTCGTCCATGTCGGCCTTGATCATCGCGGCGTTGCCCGGAGCGAGATTGAAGGTGGCCGAAAGCACGATGAAGCCGTCGTCGGCAATGCGGCTCTTGCGATAGCCCAGGTTGAGCTCATCGACATCGAACTCAATGATATTGCCGCTGCCGCGGGTGCCGTCGTCGAGCTGGCGAGCGGGTTTGTAGACGCGCACGGACTCCAGCACATCGGCCATGCAGACGCCGTAGGCACCGGCGTTCATGTAGCAGGCGCCGCCGACCGATCCGGGGATGCCCGAGATGGGCTCCATGCCGGTGAGGCCGGCCTCGGCTGCCGCCGTGACGTGCGTGCCGTCGACGGTGATGTTGGAGAGACCTTCGCCCAGCGCCACGACGACGCCGCGGATACCCTTGTCGCCGACGAGCAGGTCGGAGCCGTTGCCCACGATGGTGAGCGGCAGGTCGCAGCGATAACAGGTGTCGAGCGTGGCGACGAGGCCCTGCTCGGTATCGGGCGTGACAAAGACGTCGACCGGGCCGCCGATCTTAAACGTGGTGTGCTCGCGCATGGGCTCGCTCATCAGCACGTTGTCCTCGCCGGCAACGCCAGCAAGCGCGCACAGCAGGTCCTCGTTAAAAAAGTCGTTCTCGTGCATACGAATATCCGCCTTTTGGTGGTTGTTGTCATCAATCGATTGCAATATACCCCACCCGGACGGATTTGGTGCGCTGGCGGCGATAAAACAGCCGTCTACCGGATTGGTAAAGTGTTTATCACCGAGGTAGAGGGGTAGTCGCTATACTTTCAAGAGATTGCGCGTAAACCTGGAAGGAGCGAGATGGCCAACAAAGTCACCCTCAAGCAGATCGCCCAGGAGGTGGGGCTTTCCCCCTCGTCGGTCTCGCTTGTGCTCAATAATCGGCCCTGTCGCATCTCGGAAGAAAACCGCAAACTCATCAAGGAGGTCGCGGCGCGCAACCACTATGTTCCTAACCAGATTGCGCGTAGCCTGGTCATGCGCGAGTCGCGCACCCTGGGCCTTATCGTCCCTAACATCGAGAGCCGCTTTTTTGCCTCGCTCGCCGGTAGCCTGGAAAAGCGCTGCCGCGAGGACGGCTATGCGCTCTTCATTACCAGCTCGGGCGGAAGCGCCGATGACGATCTGGAGCTGCTGCGCCAGCTGGTGACGCGCGGCGTTGATGGCGTCTTCCTGGTCGTAGGTGACGAGTTCTCCGACGACCGCGCCCTGCGCGAAGAAGTCAGCCATCTGCCTATCCCTGCCGTGATGGTCGACCGTGCCATTGAGGGGCTCGAGTGCGACAAGGTGATGTTCGACCACGAGATGGGTGGCTACATGGCCACCCGCTATCTGATCGAGCAGGGCCACCGTCGCATTGCCTGCTTGGTTAACGCACGCCGTTCCAATACGGGGCGTAAACGACTTGCCGGCTATGAGCGCGCGCTGCGCGAGGTTGGCTTGCCTATCGACGCACGTTTGGAGTTTGAGAGCGAGTACTACATTCCGAGCGCCTACGAGGCCTCGGAGGCAGTGCTCGCGACCGACGCCACCGCCGTATTTGCAAGCTCGGATAACATTGCCCTCGGTTTGCTCAAGCGCTTGCACGAGATGGGGAAGAGCATTCCGGGTGACATTTCGGTCGTAAGCTATGACAACTCGGCGGCCGACGTTCTCTTTGAGCCGGCGCTGACCGCGATTGAGCAGGATCCTGGTGTCCTTGCGGAGCATGCTTTTGGCTGCATGTCCAAGCGTCTTGCCGGTAGGGGCGGCAGGCGTGCCGAAGAGGTCGTCCTGGAGCCGGCGCTTATCGTTAAGGGCAGCGTGCTCGAGCTTACCGAATGTAGCTAAGCGTACTTGTTTGTTTGCATAGATTGCATGCGGAGTGTCCGCTATTTGCCGGCGGGGCCGGGGTGCCTGCCTTGTTTTGAGAAGTTCGCGGAGCCCACTTCT
>URTD01000213.1 GCA_900550735.1 uncultured Collinsella sp. | reverse complement strand
GCAAGCGCAATCTCCACGGTGCAGGGGTCGGACTTGAGCGGCGCGCGACCCGAATGCTCGGCAACGAGCGCAAAGATTGAGTTATCGGTGAGGTCCTCGTCGGCCAGCGTCTGCAGGTAGGGATGGTCGGCGAGCACAAAGGCGTTGTTCTCGAGCATGACGGGGATGCCGTCGGCCGTGCGCACGCGCTCGACCACGATAAGCTCGCAGCCGGGCTCCACGCCAAAGAACGCCGCATCCTCGTGCGTCGCCGCGACCACCGTGCGCGACACCAGACGCGCACCCGGCACCATGTCGTTGGCAGCACAACCCTCAGTAAAGCTCTGGACGTCACCCTTCTGGCGAATCTTGCGCTTGAGCTTGGGAGCGCACACAAACGTGCCCCTCCCCTGCTGGCGGTTGAGATACCCCGCGCGCGACAGCTCCTCGATGGCACGGCGCACGGTGATGCGCCCCACGCCGTAGGACTTCGCGAGCTCCATCTCGGCAGGGATGCGCGAGCCGGCGGGGTACACACCGCGCGCGATCTCGCCCTTTAGGTCATCCATGACCTGTTGGTACAGCGGCACGGCGGGCACGTCAGTGCGGTCGGTTTTATCGTCGAATGCCATCGTTACGCTCCATCCCGCGCATGCTCGGACTCAAATTCTTCAATCGCCGCCATAAACTGCTCGCCAAAGGCGTCGGCTTTTTTCTCGCCAATGCCGTTGACCTGGATCAGCTCCTCGCGCGTCTGCGGACGCAGGCGGCACAGGCCGCGCAGGGCCTTGTCGGAAAAGACCATATACGGCGCCATCTCCAGCTCGGTCGAGATCTCCTTGCGGAGGGCACGCAGGCGCTCGAACAGCTCGGCATCGTCGCCAACGCGCGGGCGCTGATCCAGCTCGGCCTCCTCGCGCAGCAGATCGACGGCGCGGCGGGCGCGGGCCGAGGCCTTGCGCTTGGACGCGCGACGCTTAACGGTAAAGGCGAACGCCTCGTCCTCGACCTCGCCGGCACGCGGACCCAGTCCCACGACTGGGTACTGCCCCTGCGAGGTGGCCAGATAACCGCGGCCGCACAGCTGGCCGATGATATCCTTGATGCGCCCGACCGATTCGCTCGACAGCTCACCGTAGCCGCAGTCCTCGTCCAAATGCATCTGGCGAATGCGCTCGGTGTTGCCGCCGTGAAGCACATCGGCGATGAGCGACTTGCCAAAGCGCATGGGACGCGTGGCCACATAACGCACAGCGGCGCGGGCCATATCGGTGACGTCCTCGACCTCGAACTGCGTGAGACAGTTGCTGCAGTTGCCGCAGCCCTCGGCGTCGTCTGCCGTGCCGCCCGCGGCGGCTGCCGCATGCTCGGCCGCGGCCTCGTCGCCAAAGTAGCGCAGCATGTATTCGCGCAGGCAGCCGGTGGTATTGCAGTAGCCCTCCATCTGGCTGAGCAGACGATAACGGTTCTGGAGCGCCCACGCGCGCTGCTCGTCGTCGAGCGCCTCGTCGGCCGCATCGCCGCGGTCGATCAAAAAGCGGCGCATGCGAAAATCGTTACCGTTCCACAGCAAGTGACAGCTGGCCGGATCGCCATCGCGGCCAGCGCGGCCCGCCTCTTGGTAGTATGCCTCGATGCTCTCGGGCACGTTGTTGTGGATCACGTAGCGCACGTTGGGCTTGTCGATGCCCATGCCAAAGGCGTTGGTGGCAACCATCACCTGAATGTCGTCGTCGATAAAGGCACGCTGGCTCTGGCGGCGGGCGTCGTTGCCCATGCCGGCATGGTAACGGCCCACGCGAATGCCACTGGGTCCCAGCGCCTCGGCAAGCTCGCCCGCCAGCGCATCGACCGTCTTGCGAGTCGAGCAATACACGATGCCGCTCTCGCTCGAATGCGCAATCACGTAGTCGCGCACCCAGGCAGTCTTGGCCTTGTCGCCCATCTCCTCGCAACCAAAGTAGAGGCTCTTGCGATCGAAGCCCGTCACCACCGTCGCGGGGTTTTGCAGGCCGAGCATCTGCTGAATGTCCGCACGCACGCGCTCGGTCGCCGTAGCGGTAAAGGCCGCAACGATGGGGCGCTGCGGCAGGGAATCGATGAACTCACGAATCTGCAGATAGGCGGGACGGAAATCCTGGCCCCATTGCGACACGCAATGCGCCTCGTCAACGGCAACGAGCGGTATGCCAATTCCACCCGGTCCCGCCGCCGCCCGTGCGAACGCGAGAAAGCGAG
>URTD01000212.1 GCA_900550735.1 uncultured Collinsella sp. | reverse complement strand
CCCAGCCGTTGTCGCGGCGATAGGCGATGACGCCGCCCTCGGCGCCCTCGGCACCATCCGCAAGACCGGTGCGCCCGTCAAGATCGAGCCACGCAAAATCGTTGGCGCAACCGCGCAGCTTGCGCCGAAGCCAGAGGGCGTCACGATAGAGCGCAAGCATCGATGTCGGGTCCGCTTCTTCCCTATCGGCAGCGTAATCGGAAAACCATGCAGGTTGCGGCAGATGGGGCGCCGCATCGGCGTCCGCCGGCGAAAACCCAAACGATCCGCCCTGCGCGGGATCGTCCGCCGCCACCCACGGCAGGGGCACACGGCAGCCGTCGCGCCCCTTCTCACGCTTCGGTCCGCGCGTATTGGTCGCAGTAGGATCTTCGAGTGCAGCCCACGGGATGTCAGCCACCTCAAAAAGGCCGAGCTCCTCACCCTGATACACGTATGCCGAGCCCGGAAGCGCCAGTTCAAGCAAAAGGGCCGCCCGCGCGCGGCGCTCGCCGAGTTCACGGTCCTCGTCATAAGACAACCCGTCGCGCAAGAGCCAGTCGAGCGCAATCTGGTGGTAGCGCGTCGCCTTGATTTGCGGCAGGGCATAGCGTGTCGCCACGCGCGGCACGTCGTGGTTGGAGAGTACCCAGGTCGAGGCGGAATCGGATTCGACGGCTGCCTTCAAGCCCTTCTCGATTGCAGTGTGCATGTCATCATAGGTCCAAGTGGCCTTGGCAAACTCAAAGTTGAATGTCTGGCCAAGCTCGCTGGGACGCG
The DNA here is from genome assembly GCA_900550735.1 of uncultured Collinsella sp. Lineage (GTDB taxonomy): Bacteria > Actinomycetota > Coriobacteriia > Coriobacteriales > Coriobacteriaceae > Collinsella. Next base: position 1,496 of record URTD01000212.1, on the reverse strand, counting down.
CGTAGAGATACTGGCGCTCGGGCAGCACCCACGCCTCGGCAACGGCACTGCGCGGCGGATTATAGCGGTCGAACACGCGGCGCCACTCGCGATAGATCTCGTGGACCTCATTGCGGTCCCACAGCGGATGGGTGCCGTCGTCAACCATGTCATCGCCCTCGGCGAGATGCCACCGGTCGAGGTCATCGCGGTCGAGATCCTTGGCGAGACCCTGCGCCACATCAATGCGAAAGCCGTCGACGCCTCGATCGCTCCAAAACGCCAGGACGTCGCAAAAGAGCGCGTGAACCTCAGGGCATGACCAGTCAAAGTCCGGCTGCTCGGGCGTAAACATGTGCAGATACCACTGACCGTCCGCAACACGCGTCCATGCGGGGCCGCCAAAGTTGGCATTCCAATTGGTGGGAGGCAGCTCGCCATGCTCGCCGCGACCATCGCGGAAGATATAACGGGCGCGCTCGGGCGATCCGGGGCCGGCGGCAAGAGCGGCTTTGAACCAGGGGTGCTGGTTGGATGAATGGTTGGGCACGATGTCGACGATGACCTTGATGCCGCGCGCGTGAGCCGCAGCGATCATGTCATCGAAGTCGTCAAGCGAGCCGAGACGCGGGTCGACATCGCAGTAGTCCGCCACATCATAGCCGCCATCGACAAGAGGCGATGGATAAAACGGGCTCAGCCAGATGGCCTCGATACCCAGTCGCTCAAGATAGTCCATCTGCTGGGTAATGCCCGCGATATCGCCCAGACCCGAACCAGTCGAATCCTTAAACGAGCGCGGGTAGATCTGATAGATCGCGGCATCGGACATCCATGAGCGCGAAGAAGACTTTTCTGTAGCCATGGGGCGTATCTCCCTTGCAACGAGGTTATGCGAGATGCTCACGATGATACGCCCAAAGCGGACATTCGCGACAAACAACGCCACAGCCACGCCCCAAAACGATCGCCCCCTCTCGGGTTCAAGCCTCCTGGGACGAATCGACCGATTAGTGAAAAGAACGGAAGACCCACTTTCCCGGCCACGACAGCGAGCGGGCTCCGGGTGCCCCAGGTTGCCGCGAAAGAGGAGGGAAGCGTACTTTATGTACGCGACCGACGATTGAGGGGCAAGATGGGGTGCCCGGGGCTCGCGCAGCGTCAACAAAAAACGCGGTTCGTTAGAACCGCGTAAGATAGTTGGAGCGGACAACGGGGCTCGAACCCGCGACCCCAACCTTGGCAAGGTTGTGCTCTACCAACTGAGCCATGTCCGCTTACGAGGATTAATCTTACGTGATGCCCGCATCCTATGCAAGAACTTTTTTTAAAAAGTTTTGCAACGCCCTCGCGAACCTCGCGAAGACATCAGCCACCACGGAAGGCGCGGGCAAACGCAATCTCGCCGCAAGAGACCCCTACATCTCACCGAGCATGATCCAGGCAGAGCTGTCCTGCGCGAGCCTGCCGTCTGCAAGCGGTGATGAGGTGAGCAGGACCCTGCCCGCCGGCAGCTC
>URTD01000211.1 GCA_900550735.1 uncultured Collinsella sp. | reverse complement strand
GGCGCAGGCATGGGCGGCAACGATGAGCGCGAGCAGACGCTCAACCAGTTGCTGACCGAGATGGATGGCTTCGATAACCATAAGGGTATCGTTGTCCTTGCCGCAACCAACCGCCCCGACAGTCTCGATCCCGCTCTACTGCGCCCCGGTCGTTTTGACCGCCGCATCCCCGTCGAGCTGCCCGATCTGACCGGCCGCAAGAACATCCTCGAGCTGCATGCCAAGAGCGTGAAGACCGAGCCGCCGATCGACCTGACCGCGATTGCCCGCGCCACGCCCGGTGCCTCGGGCGCCGACCTGGCCAATATCATCAACGAGGGCGCCCTGCGCGCCGTTCGCGAGGGTCGCAAGCGTGCAACCCAGGACGACTTCGAGGAGTCGGTGGAGGTCGTCATTGCCGGCCAACAGCGTAAGTCCACGGTGCTGTCCGACCACGAGAAGCAGGTCGTTTCTTATCACGAGATCGGCCATGCCATCGTTGCCGCTCGCCAGAAGGGCTCTGCGCCGGTCACGAAGATCACCATCGTGCCGCGCACGAGCGGTGCTCTTGGTTATACCATGCAGGTCGAGGAGGACGAGCGCTTCCTGACGACGCGCCAGGAGGTCTTGGACAAGCTCGCTGTCTATTGCGGTGGCCGCGCAGCCGAGGAGCTCATCTTTGGAGAGATGACTACCGGCGCCGCCAACGACATCGAGCAGGCCACCAAGCTCGCCCGTAATATGGTGACGCGCTTTGGTATGTCCGACGAGTTTGGCATGATGGCGCTCGGTACCGTGCAGAACGCGTATCTCAATCAGGACACGTCGCTCACCTGCGCCCCCGGTACGGCCGAGCGCGTGGACGCGATTGTCGCCAAGCTGATCGAGGATGCGCACGACCGCGCTTTGCAGATCCTCAAGGAGAACAAGTTTAAGCTCCACGAGCTGGCTCGTTATCTGTATAAGAAGGAGACCATCACGGGCGAGGAGTTCATGAACCTCCTCACGCGCGAGAATCCGCTGATGCCCAAGCAGCAGTAAAGCCGCGGCCGAGCCAGTAAACGCCGACGCCCCATTTGAGCAGCTTTCTCAAATGGGGCGTTTTGCTTGAGAGGGATGGAAATGAAGATCGTGGTGAGCGCCTGCTTGATGGGCGAGAGCTGCAAGTATAACGGGCTCGACAACTACCATCGCGAGTTGGTCGAGGCCTGCGAGCGTACAGGGACCGAGGTCCTCTTGGTGTGCCCTGAGGTCTTTGGGGGCCTGCCCACGCCGCGCAAGCCGTCCGAGATTGTGAACGGAGAGGTTCGTACCTGCGAGGGCATATCGGTCGATCGCGAATTTCGCCTGGGTGCCCAACGAGCGCTCGATATGTGCGAGCAGGCGGGCGGGCCGGAAGAGATCGCCGCGTGCATCCTGCAGGACCGTAGTCCCTCGTGCGGCGCGGGTCGCATCTACGACGGAACATTCAGCGGCACCCTTACGGCGGGCAACGGCGTCTTCGTTGATTTACTGCTCCGCCACGGTTATCGCGTGATCCCGGCTAGCGAGTTCGACCCCAGCATGCTGGAGCAATAAAAAACCACCACAAAGGTGCCTGTCCCCTTTGTGGTGGTTTTGGGTCAGTCCTAGAGCGTGTGGCCGTAGGCGTTGGCGGCCTTGATGGCGGCGGCGAACTTCTCGTCGGTGAAGGGCTCAGGGTTTCCCTGCTTCCACTCGTTGGTGGCGTGCGCGTACTCGCACAGGGCCGGGATATCGGACTCGGAAAGCCCGACCTGCTCAAGCGTCACGGGCAGCCCCATCTGCTTGTTAAAGGCAGTGTAGCGCTTAAGGTTCTCGGTGTTGCCCGTGTAGGCGAACAACACGAGCACGCCCAGGCTCACGACCTCGCCGTGCAGGTAGGTGCCCTCACGCGGAATGCTGCAGGTGGCGTTGTAGAACGCGTGTGCCACGCTCGAGTTGTAGTAGTAATCGTTTTGGTTGGTCAGGTTCGAGACATAGCCCGTATTGACCACGATATCGAGTGCGATTTGCTTGACGGCCTCGCTCGACAGGTCCTGGCGCACGTCCTCAAGACCCTGGACGCCATAGGTAAACAGCGGCTCGGAGCAGGTGCGGGCAAGCGCCAGGCCAAGACCGGCGGTGTGCTCCAAATTACCGGCGCTCGTGGCGTACTCGACCTCTGGCTGCTTAGACAGGGCATCGCCTACGCCGGCCCAGAAATACTCTGCCGGTGCCTCGGCGATGATCTTGGGGTTGATGAAGATGTGCGCCGGTCGGTTGGGGTACGAATAGCCCTCGAGCGAGCCGTCGTCGTTGTACACGACAGCAATAGCGGTCGCGGCGGAGCAGTTGGAACAGATCGTCGGGACCGT
>URTD01000210.1 GCA_900550735.1 uncultured Collinsella sp. | reverse complement strand
CGACCGCCATCGTACCGTCGATGACGAGCCGTACGGCGGCGGGCAGGGCATGCTCATGAAGGTCGAGCCTATCGCCGAGGCCATCGAGGCCATTAGCGCAGAGGGTCCCAAGCCCACTGTGGTGTTCTTTACCCCCTGTGGCGAGCCCTTTACGCAGCATGTGGCCGAGCGCCTGCTCAAAAGTGAGCGCCTGCTGTTTGTGTGCAGTCGCTACGAGGGCGTCGACGAGCGCGCGTATGCGTATGCCGATGAGCGTCTGTCGATCGGCGACTACGTGCTTACGGGCGGCGAGCTTCCCGCTATGGTCGTTGCCGATGCCGTCGTACGCCTGATTCCCGGCGCCCTGGGCGACGAGATGAGCAACGTCGACGAGTCGTTCTCGACCGCCGAGGACGGAGGACTGCTCGAGTACGCGCAGTACACCCGTCCTGCCGAGTTCAACGGCGAGGGCGTGCCGCCGGTGCTCGTGAGTGGCGATCATGCCAAGGTCGATGCCTGGCGTCGCAAGAACGCCATCGAGCGCACCTGCCGCTGGCGTCCCGATCTGATCGAGACGGCGCGCCTTACGCCCCAGGAGCGCGCTTACGCGCAGGAGATTTTGGACGCTGCGTATTCGCAGAGCGAGGAGTGAGAATGGTTCCATCGCAGCATTCCGCGTTGAGGGGCGCTTTTGAGTGGATCGCGGTCATCGCGATCGCGCTCGTGGCCACCTTCTTGATTCGCTCGTTTGTGGTCGAGCCCTTTGTGGTGCCCACCGGCTCCATGGAGTCCACGATCGAGATTGGCGACCAGATCCTGGCACAAAAGGTGAGCCTCGAGCTCGGTCAGCCCGTCAAGCAGGGTGATATCGTGGTGTTTCACAACCCCGATGGCACCTCCGAGCATGATGTTCTTGTCAAGCGTGTTATTGCCACGGCCGGCCAGACGGTCGACCTGCAGGATGGCAAGGTGGTCGTTGACGGCCAAGCGCTCGACGAGGACTATACGACGGGCATGAGCTGGCCACTTTCGGTCCAAGCGCCCGGCGCTCAGGTAAGCTATCCCTACACCGTTCCCGGCGGGTGCGTGTGGGTGATGGGCGACAACCGCGAAAACTCTGCCGACTCACGCTACTTTGGTCCCGTCGATCGCTCTGATTTGATCGCTGTGGCGCTTGTGCGCTACTGGCCGCTCAACCGCATCGGCGCTATCGACTAAAAACCGCTATAGTACAGTACCTAACCGTGTAATCGTTTCGACGAGGGGATATTAGAGGCATGAACGCTTCATCGCTTTCCTTCCAAGACATCATCTTGCGTCTCCAGCAGTACTGGGGCGAGCAGGGCTGCGTCATTATGCAGCCCTATGACTCCGAGGTCGGTGCCGGTACCTTCCATACCGCGACCACGCTGCGCTCGCTCGGTCCCGCCGAGTGGCGCACCTGCTATGCGCAGCCTTGCCGCCGTCCCGCCGACGGCCGCTACGGCGAGAACCCCAACCGCATGCAGCACTACTATCAGTTCCAGGTGCTTATCAAGCCCTCTCCGGTCAACGCCCAGGAGCTTTACCTGGGGTCTCTTGCCGCTATCGGTCTGGACCCCAACGACCATGACGTCCGCTTTGTCGAGGACGACTGGGAGAGCCCGACGCTCGGCGCCTGGGGCCTTGGCTGGGAGGTCTGGCTCAATGGCATGGAGGTCACGCAGTTTACGTACTTCCAGCAGGTGGGCGGTATCGAGGTCGACCCCGTGCCCGTCGAGATCACCTATGGCCTGGAGCGCATCGCCATGTATGCGCAGGGCGTCAATTCCGTCTACGACTTGGTGTGGAGCTACCTGCCCGACGGCACGCCCATGACCTATGGCGACGTGTTCCTCGAGAACGAGCGCGAGTTCAGCGCCTACAACTTTGAGGTCGCCAACGTCGAGATGATGCGTCAGAAGTTTGACGACTACGAGGCCGAGTGCCACTCCTGTCTGGAGCGCAAGCTGCCGCTGCCGGCGTACGACTGCGTCATGAAGTGCAGCCACGCCTTCAACCTGCTCGATGCCCGTGGCGCGCTGTCCGCGGTCGAGCGTGCCAACTACATCCTGCGCGTCCGCGCCGTCGCCAAGGCGTGCTGCGAGGCCTACATGGCCGAGGTCGCCGGAGTCAACGAGAATGCCGACCAGGAAGGCGAGGTGGCGTAAGCCATGGCAGACGCTAAGGATTTCCTGTTTGAGATCGGTACGGAAGAAATGCCCTCCGCACCGCTGAACAATGCCGTCAAGCAGCTTGGCACCATGATCGCCAAGGGTCTCGACGAGGCCGGTCTGGCCCACGGCGAGGTCCGCGTGATCTCGAGCCCGCGCCGCCTGGCTGCGCTCGTTGCCGACGTCGCCACCGCGACCGAC
>URTD01000209.1 GCA_900550735.1 uncultured Collinsella sp. | reverse complement strand
CGATACGGTAAAGTGGCGGCTTGGAATTGGTGCTATATTCAGCTTGAGTTGTTTAATGCTAGTACGGGAGGGTGATATGGGGCTGTTCAAGAAGAAAAACCCGCAGGATGCCTTTGATCCCGATGTGTTTACCATCACGGATACGATTTTGGACCCACCGCGGTTTACGTTTTTGCCGGCTATCTACCAGGATGCCACGCGCCGCAAGTGGGCCGTGCATCAGCGCGGCGGCGAGCCGAAGATTTTTGACTATGCGGATGTGCTGCAGTGCGAGATTGCCGAGACCGGAAATCCCGAGGATGTGCCGGAGCTCAGCAAACGCGAACTGGCTCAGCAGATTTTGATTAATCCAGCTCAGGCTACCAAAAACAACGCTGCCAAGCGTAATATGTGCCTTGGTATGGGTGTCATCGTTGTCGTGCAAACCGGCAAGGATGAGATTTCGAAGCTTGAGATTCCGGTGACCGCGGGCGAAGTCAAGCGAGACTCCGGCCTATATCGGTCGTATCGGAACGTTGCGGAGCAGATCAAAGAAGCCTTCGACGCCATGAGGCGTCCGGAGCAATGATTCCTGCAGCATCAAGCAGTTGAGGAGTCTTGCCCATGTCGAGTGAACCATATGCGATTCCGCCCAAAGACCGCGCCTTTGAGGGCATTCTTTGGTATATCAAACATTATGACCTGCAGAGTGGCGACCGGCTGCCCGCCGAGCGTGTGCTCTGTGAAGAGCTGGGCGTGTCGCGCACGGCGTTGCGTGCTGCGATCACGCGCCTTATTTCGTGCGGAACTTTGGAAAGCCGCCGCGGTTCGGGCACCTATGTGTGTCCTCCCAAACCGCTGAACATCTTTCAGGAAACATGGAACTATACGCAGGCGGTGGAGAGGGTTGGCTCAAAGTCGACCGCGCACCTGGTTTGGTCCAAGGTCGTGTATGCCGATATCGATCTTGCCCAAAAAGCCCAGATCGACCTGGGCATGCCGCTCTTCTGCATTCGGCGCGTGCGTGTGGTCAACGGTTCCCCGGCATCGATCGAGACGGCTTACGTCAATCTGTCTTTGTGCCCCTCGCTTCCCGATCACGATTTTGAGCAGGAAAGCCTCTACGACGTTTTGCTCAAGGAGGGGAATGTCCATGTGACGCACGGCAAGGAGCATATTTCCATCAGCCGTCTGAACGCCGACGAGGCCAAGTTGCTGAATGCTCAGGAGGGCACGCCGGTGTTTTACAAGGCTTCGCACGAGCGCGACGAGACCGATGGCTTTGTCGAGTATTGCAAGTCCGTGATTCTGCCGACCAAGTATCGTTTTGCCGATAACGGCGAGGCAGACGGCGTTGCGACGAAGGTGGGTGTCGAATGGCTGATGCAGTAGAAGACTTGCCGGTTTACAAACAAATTCGCCGCTGTATTGCGGAGCGAATCGAGCGCGGCGACTACCCGACGGGCTCGATGATTCCGTCCGAAAACGAGCTGGCCGAGGAGTTTGGCACGACACGCCTGACAATCCGAAGCGCCATGGACGAGCTGGTCAAAAGTGGCCAGATTCGTCGCGTGCAGGGCAAAGGCGCCTTTGTGGGACACAAGTGGTTTGACGAGCACGAACGCAAGGGCGGCTTCCGCCAGTCGGTTTTGGCATCGGGCGCGACGCCGTCGGTGCGCATCCTGGCGCGCTCCAAACGCTACGCCGGCCCGTATTATGCCGACTTGTTTGGCATCGCCGAGGACGATCTGCTTTACTCGGTGCGCCGCCTCAACTGCATCGATGGTGAGCCCGTATCGATCGAGATGACACTGATTCCGTGCCTGCTGTTTCCGGGCATCGAAGACGTGGACATTTCGGTCTTCAGCCTGTTCGAGACCTACGATATGTTGGGACGCAAGCCAGATCAGTCGGTAGAGAAACTCGATATCGAGGCGCTGGGCGCACGCGATGCGAGTTTGCTCAATCTTGAGCCGGGCGATCTGGCGCTCGTGCTGGAAGGCCTGACCTATGACTCGAGTGGGCAGGCAATCGAGCATGCCAAGTCTTTTACCCGCGGCGACGCCGGCGGATATACCTACAACTATTAGCGTCTAGAGCGTCCCTGCGCATGGCGGGGGCGCTCGTTTTTACGGATATATGTCGCTTGACCGATGAGCGGCAAAAACTGACCGTCTACCGAGAGGGGAGGATGAAATTATAAAATCGGTATTAAAAACGGCTAACCTGTAATCGTTCACTGGTATTAAGAACCTTTGAATTGTTGAGCTTGGGGCCAAGATGTCCACAAGGTTAAGCGGTGCGACGGGGCGGCAAGCCCGTTCATTCCGTGCGACAATTCAAACTGCTCGTGAAAGGAGCGGGAATGAAGGAGACCGAGAAGATCGAGATCATGCACTTCGACCAGGAGGGCTACCTCG
>URTD01000208.1 GCA_900550735.1 uncultured Collinsella sp. | reverse complement strand
AGGCCAAAATGTGCAGTGCCAGCGTTGTCTTACCAGAGGACTCCGGACCATAGATTTCAATGATTCTGCCGCGCGGCACACCGCCGATACCCAGAGCGGCATCGAGTGCCAGAGCGCCCGTAGGGATGGCCTCGACCTCGAGCTCGGGGCCACCGTCGCCGTACCTCATGATGGAACCCTGGCCGAATTTCTTCTCGATCTCGGCCTTGGTGGTGGCGATCATCTCATCGCGCTCTTTACCCGTCGTGCGAGCATGAACGGTACGTACGGGACCTGAATTCTTGGCCATGAATAGCCCTCCTCTTAACAACCTGCATCGATATTAAACGAACGGCTGTTCGTGGTCAACCGTTCAGATAAATCATATGCAGCCGACCTTTCCAAAACCCAACCAAACGCCGACCAAACACTGACCAAAACTTGACCACAAAGGACCAAATATGAACAAGGCAGGCAAAAATACATCTACAACCAGCACAAACGCCAAATGAGCCTAAGGTCCCTATCTCCACAATTAAGGGGCTCGAAGGCCCCTTAAAACACGTCTATACCATAGAGTTGAGCACAAGGGCAATGCGACCCAATGCCTCCGTGACCGCATGGGCACGAACACACGAACGGTCGCCCTCATAGTGGCAGCGCACAGAGTCCACAACCGGCACGCCCCCATCGGCGGAACGATGCGCCCAGCCAATATAGAAGGTGCCCGCCGGATCGTCCTCAGTGCCACCGCCGGGGCCGGCATAACCCGTTGCGCTCACTGCAATATCGCTCTGGTACAGCTCCAGCGAACCCACCGCCATCTCGCGCGCGGTCTGATGCGACACCGCGGTATAGCGGTCAAGCGTCTCCTGCTCAACACCAAGAACGCGATGCTTAATCTCATCGCAATAGGTCACCGCACCGCCACGCAGCACCGCCGAGGCGCCCGGGATATCGGCAATCGTCGAGGCGATCATACCCGCCGTCAGCGACTCAGCCGTCGAAACCGTCACGCCCCGAGCGCTCGCGCGCTCGACAATATCACGCGCCAGCTCCTCGTTATGTGCGGAAATCTGCTCAAAAGAGTCCGTCATACCCACCAGGACCTAGACCGAAAAGACGATCTTGCGGCAGTTCCAGAAGTACTGGGCGCCCGAGATAACGGTCAGGACAACGGCAACGGCGTACAGGAAGCGCGACACCGAGTAGATGCCGAGCGTTAGCGCCACCGGGCCAAGGTGCAAGCCGGCCATAGCAAAAACGCACAGGTAACCGCAAATGGAGACCATCGTGGTTGCCGTCTTGTACTTGCCGAGCTTATCGGCCGCAACGACCACACCGGCCGCACTCGCGACCATGCGAAGGGCGCTCACCAGAAGCTCACGGAACAGGATAATGAACACGGACCACACGGTCACTGCGCCAAAATCCAAGAACAGCAGCAGGGCCGAGAACACGAGCAGCTTATCGGCGATGGGGTCCAAGAATTTACCGAAGTCGGTGATCTCGTTGCGCGAACGCGCCAGATAACCGTCGACCTTATCGGTGCACGACAGGATCACATACAGAATGAAGGCAGCGGCGGCGAGCGGGCCGTCGAAGATGCTCCAATCCGTACCGGCAACACTCGTGTGAGAAAGCGCCGACACGATCATGAACACCGGGATAAAGACGATGCGAACGCACGTCACGATGTTGGCGGGCGTCCAGACACTCGTCAGTTCCTTATTACTCTCGTTAGCCACGACGCTCTCCTACTCCACAACATGACCGATAAGCTCGTAGCAGAAGCTATCGGTAAACTCGACGGTCAGAATATCGCCCACGGACGCCTCGCTGGCGTCCAGATGCACCGCGCCATCGGAATCGGGCGCCTGGAACCAGGCATGGCCGATCAGCTCGGCGCCATCCTCGGTCTCTTCGATACCGTCGACGATTACCTGGGCTCGCTCGCCCACATGGGCGGCGGTGGCGGCAAAACCGAGCGACTCGGCCAGGTCCATGGCCTCCTGGGCGCGCTCGAGCTTAACCTCCTCATCGACCTGGCCCTCCATCTTGGCGGCCAGGCTACCTTCCTCACGCGAGTAGGCAAAGACACTCGTGTAGTCAAAGCCGACGGTGTCCATAAAGTCGATAAGGTCGCGGAACTCGTCGTCGGTCTCGGTCGGGAAGCCGACCATGGCCGTGGAACGAATCACGATGCCGGGGATGCGCTCGCGAAGGTCGCGGAACAGATCCTCGAGCTCCTGGCGCGAACCGGAGCGACGCATGGCCTTAAGAATGCGCGCGTCGCAGTGCTGCACGGGGATATCGATATAGGGCAGCACCTCGGGCGTATCGCGAATCGTCTCGATGAGTTCGTCAGTCATGCCCTCGGGCTGCAGATAGAGCACGCGGACCCAGACGTTGTGCGGGTGTACGGCCTCGGCGACGGCACGCAGCAGCTGCGCCAGA
>URTD01000207.1 GCA_900550735.1 uncultured Collinsella sp. | reverse complement strand
GGCCGGCGATCTTGCCGGCGTCCTTGGTGGCCTGACGCTGGGCGTCGTTGAAGTAGGCCGGGACGGTGATGACGGCGTCGGTGACGGTCTCGCCCAGATACTTCTCGGCGTCGGCCTTCATCTTCGCGAGCGTCATGGCGCTCACCTGCTCGGCGGTGTAGTCCTTGCCCTCGATGTCGACGACGGCACGGCCGCCCTGGCCCTCCTTGACCTCATACGGCACGGTCTTGATCTCGGAGGTGCACTCGGAGTACTTGCGGCCCATGAAGCGCTTGATGGAGAACACGGTGTTCTTGGGGTTGGTGACAGCCTGGTTCTTAGCGGCCTTACCAACGACGCGGTCGCCGTCGGCACGGAAGCCCACAACGGACGGGGTGGTGCGGTCGCCCTCGGCGTTCACGATAATGGTCGGAGAACCGCCCTCGAGAACGGCCATAGCGGAGTTAGTGGTACCAAGGTCGATACCAAGAATCTTACTCATTAGAAATTCCCTCTCTCTTTTGCGTTCGCGCCGCCTCGACGATCTGTCGCGCGGCGCTTCGGCTTGTCTTTCAGGATGTAGTGTATCCCCTTATGGGCCGGAATATACAAAATCTAAGTCAATTCATATAAGATTTCTTATTGCTGAGAGTTTAGGTTCTTAAATGCGCAGGTAGACGCACTGTTTGAGTTCTCGGCAAATCTATCGAGATCTATGTAGAGATGGCTGAGGTTTGCGTCCGGGGGTGCCTGGGGGCCGTCTTGCGGAAAGCTCATCCCGGTTTGAGCGTGGATTCCGGGTCGCAGTTTCCGTCTGAAGGCTCAACCGGAAACCGTATCCCGTTTTGAGAGCTGATACCGGCTCGCATTTTCCGCTAGCGGGCCTAACCGGAAACTGCAACCCGTTTTTCGACAAAATAATGGGATGCGGTTTCCGCAAGCACGCTCAATCGCCCTATATTTCAAGTCACCTTTAGCTAACATTTACGCAGCTCAACGGCCCCACCTGCGTGTTTTTTAGTAAACCTTGGCATACTCGGCGAACGGTATGAAGATGCCGGTCAGAGGGTATTGCAAACGGTCGCTCCCGTGGTATGTTTTTGCCCGAATCAAACCGGCGCGCATCGCCTGTAGCGTCGGTCAACAGAGAGGAAACTACCATGGCTCATCCCGTAATTGATGCCGACGAGTGCATCGCTTGTGGCGTTTGCGTCGACTCCTGCCCCGCTGGCGTTCTGGAGCTCCAGGACGTCGCTACCGTCGCTGACGAGGACTCCTGCGTCGCCTGTGGCGCTTGCCAGGACGCTTGCCCCGCTGGCGCGATCACCGAGATCGTCGAGGAGTAACAACTCCCCCACTTGCACACTCAAAAGTACACCGTGCACAAAAAAGGAGGCTTCCGCATCGCCGCGGAGGCCTCCTTTTGCATGTGTGGGCAGTTGCGGTGGAATAGTTCCTGGCTCATTGCTTAGATGCCGATTGTAGGAACTATTTCACCGCAACTTATAAAGACGGTGTCGGGCTAGGACAAATCATCCTCGTAGGGCATCAGGTCTGCCAGATAGCCCTTCTCCTTGAGCATGGCCTCGATCTCGTCGAGGCCATGCTCATCCTCCGCGGCGATGCGATGGAAGTGGTAGCCGCTGGTCACCGTTAGCAGCGGAAAGCTCTTGCCGCTCTCGATATCGCGCAGATAGCGCTCGACATCGCGGCGGTTGCGAATGTCCAGGTCGGCCGTGATCTTGCCGTACACACGATGGTTGACGATCACGTTGAGCACGGCGCCACCCGCGTCGACGATACTCGTAAGCTCGTCGCCCGCCTGCTCCACGCTGTGGCGCACCTTAACAAGACGCGTGGGCACGGCGGGGCTGCTGGGGGCCTCCTGCAGCACGTAGCCGCGATTGGTCGCCACGATATCGTGTCCATCGGCACGCAGCAAGGCGATGTCTTGCACGACAATTTGGCGGCTCACACCCACCTCGCGAGCAAGTGCACTACCGGAGACGGGGTCTTTGGCTCGCTCGAGCACGCCCATGATGGCACGGCGACGCTCGCGGGCGTCCATTATTTACCGTCCAGCAGACGCAGGTGCTTGAGCGAGAGGTCGAGAATCGGCGCAGAGTGCGTCAGCGCCCCCGAGCTAATAAAGTCAACGCCCAGGTCGGCGAGCGCGCGGATATTGCCGGCGTCCACGTTGCCCGAACACTCGGTCTTGGCACGGCCGGCGATAAGCTCAATCGCGGCAGCCATATCGTCGTGGGTCATGTTGTCGAACATGATGATATCGGCACCGGCCTCCACGGCCTCGCGCACCATGTCCAGGTTCTCGCACTCGATCTCGACCGTCGTGGTAAACGACGCATGAGCGCGCGCCATCTCGATCGCGCGTGCCACGCCACCGGCGGCATCGATGTGGTTGTCCTTGAGCATCAGCATCTCTTCAAGGTTCCTGCGGTGGTTGGAGGCCCCGGCGAGCTGTACCGCGTATTTTTCGGGCCAGCGCAGGCCGGGA
>URTD01000206.1 GCA_900550735.1 uncultured Collinsella sp. | reverse complement strand
TCTGCTTTATGCTGCAGGGAAGCGCGGTGCCATCGGGCAACGTAACGGTAAAGGAGATGGACACCCCATGCGTTTCGTACTGGGAAACAACCGTGTCGCATCCCTCGGAGAAACCGTAGGTAAGCACCTTCTTGCCCGTTTTCTTAGCGGTTTCCACCAAGCCGGCATCTTCACCGCACACCACGCAGCAGCCATCTTCGTGAACCGAGCCCATGAAATCGCCAAACAGCTGGTAGATTTCATCCAACCCGCTGTAGTGGTCGAGGTGATCGGCTTCGATGTTCGTAACGAGCACCGAGGTGGGGTCGAGATATGTAAACGACTTATCGCTCTCGTCGGCTTCGACCACATAATATTCGCCTTTTCCGCAATGAGCATTCGAACCGTAAGCGCGAACGATACCGCCGATAAGGAACGTGGGATCGAAGCCCATGGCATCAAGAGTGGAAGCCAACATAGAAGAAGTGGTGGTTTTGCCATGCGTGCCGGCAACAGCGACGGTGGTGTAGCCGTGGCCCAAAGCAGAGAGCATCTTGGCACGGGGCCACACGGGAATACCAAGCTCGCGAGCGCGCACGAGTTCAGGGTTGGACTCCGGAATAGCGGTGGAGACAACAACCACGTCGGGCTTGACCTCGTCGATCGTGGCGGCCTCATGGCCCACATGCACCTTCACACCAGCGCGGGTAAGCTGGCGGATATAACGTGACGTCTTAAGGTCGGAGCCGGTAACGGCATAACCGCGCTCGTGAAGAACGAGGGCGATGCCGCTCATGCCGGCGCCGCCGATACCGATAAAGTGGGCGCTCTTAAACTCGGGCGCGGAGGTTGCAGTCTGGGAATCAGCCATGTGCTCGTGTACTCCTTGCGTAAACACTGCCTGTAACCCGTTAACTGTACCGCACCTACCGCATCAGCGCGAGGGCGACCGACGATATCCCGTCTAACTAACGCAAACCCTCTACCGCATCGGCCAGAAGAGCGGCGGCCCTATCCTGAGCCAGACCACGCGCCGCCTGACGCATGGCGTCGCGCGCCGCCGCGTCATCGACCAGGTGCAGCAGTTCATCGGCAAAGGCAGAACCGTCGATATCGGCATCGGCGCAGAGCACACCGGCCCCGGCGTCGACCAGATAACGGGCATTGGTGGTTTGGTGGTCGGCCGTCGCATGCGGATACGGCACGAGCACCGAGGGCACGGCGAGCGCAGCAATCTCGGCCACGCTCGATGCACCCGAACGCGAGAGCACCAAATCGGCAGCAGCCAGCATATCGCCCATGTTGTCGATGTAAGGCTGGACGCGGTAACGCTTCGCCTCCTCGGGCGTCAGCGCCAAAGCGCGCTCGGTCTCCTCAAAGCCGTCGGCACCCGTCGAATGCAACACATAGAGGTTCTTGCGCGAAAGCAGCTCGTTTTTGAGCGAAGCCACGCGCTCGTTGAGGTGCTGGGCGCCAAGTGAACCGCCAAAGACGAGCAACAGCGTAGCGTCCTCGGGAACGCCAAGTGCCTTGCGGCCGCGAGCGCGATCGCCCTCGATTACCGAGCGACGTACGGGGTTGCCGGTCATGAGCACGTGGCCAGGGTCACCTTCGCGCTCAAAGACCGAACGCGCTGCCGGCACCGAGATGCACACGCGGGCGGCGTGGGAGTTCATCATCTTGTTGGCCAGGCCCGGAACAGAGTTCTGCTCATGCAGCAGATACGGAACGCCCGCGCCCTTGCACCACCCCAGCAGCGGAACCTCGACATAGGCACCAAAACCAATGGCGGCATCGGGCTTGCCGACCTTTGAGAAATGACTGGCGAGCGCACGTTTGGCCTTGTTGACACGCCACAGCGAGGTCAGCGCCGTCCAAGGACGGGAGCGGTCGAAGCCCGTGACCGTAATGGGCACAAAATCAAACCCAGCCTCGGGGACCAGACGACCCTCGAGCTTGCGCGACTGGCCCACGAACACAACGTGGTGGCCACGGTCACGCAACTCTTCGGCCAAGGCGAGCGCGGGGTTGATGTGTCCTGCCGTGCCGCCGGCTGCAATAGCAACGGTCATTTTATCGGTCATGGTAGTCCCTTCGTACACGCGGTCCCTGGTCGTCGGTACGCAGACGCGCCGACGGGTCCGAGTTCAAATCGATTCGATTATATCCGCCGCCCGCGTTGCGAGGGCTGGGGCGCTGCGGACGACCTTGCGGAGCCATTCGCGGGCGTGGACGAGCTGCCGGCTCGGATGCAGAACCATCCAGAACGGTAAAGCCGCTACGCGAAGGTCGTTCACCGCGCACATGGGCTACGCCGGCGGTGCTCTCGTCCATAACGGCAAAGCTCTCACGGCGGCGGTCATACTCATCGCGGCGGGCGCTCTCGTACGAAACGCGCAGGATCAACCCGGCAAGCATAAGCGACACAATAATCGGGACCTGTCCAGCCCCCTTCGCTCCACATAAAATAGTACTTACCGTTCTTCTTGAACATGAACGGACCTTCCACATATTTATCCGGTGTCACTTCCTTGTAGACCGTCCCGTCTTCAAAAGGAACCAACCCGGTGAAATCGTCGTTCAGGCGAA
>URTD01000205.1 GCA_900550735.1 uncultured Collinsella sp. | reverse complement strand
GGACGCCGCCCTCTCAAGGCGGAGATCACCAGTTCGAATCTGGTACGGGCTACCACGCATCTGATACCCGGACTTCCTATGGAAGGCCGGGTTTTTTATTTTCAAACAACCGTCTGCAATTCCCGTTTGAACCAGAGCTTTGCGTTCTGCATATGGCCCTTACGGGTACAATATCCAAGATATTTTGACTGTTAGAAGGAGTCTCATGACGGAGTCCTCTCAGCATACGTCTAAGCCCCAGGTCGAGGTTGAGGCCTCGGGCGGAGATGACAATAAGAGCGCACGCCGCGGCGCCATCTTTATCGGCGTCGTGCTGGTAGGTTATATCGTCTATCTGGTGGTAACCGGGCAGATGGGGCAGTTCTGGGCCGCTATGTCGAGCGTCCAGGCGTCATGGCTCGTTGTCGCGTGTCTTTGCATGTTCATGTACCTGTTCTTTGGCATTGTTGCCTATGCGATCGCCGTCTGGCTCGATCCCAATTCGCCCGTCGGCATCCGCGACCTGATCTCGGTCGAGGCGAGTGGCATCTTCTTTGGCAACCTGACGCCCATGATGATGGGCTCCACCCCGGCTCAGATCTATCGCCTGACCAAGGCCGGCCAAAACGTGGGCGAGGCCGGAGCAACGCAGTTCACGCGCTTTATCGTGTACCAGTTTGGCCTCGTTGCCTGGGGCGCTATCCTACTGCTTGCTCGCATGCCGTTTTTTGCCGAGCGCTATGGCGACATGACGTTGCTGTGCGTCTTTAGCTTTGGTGGGCACTGCTGCATCTTGCTGGGCATCTTCGCCGTCGCGCTCATGCCTAAGACCGTCACGCGCGTCGCCCATTGCATCATCAATTGGCTTGAGCGCATTGGTGTCTCGGCTACTAAGATCGAGGGATGGCGCACGTTTGTCGATGGCGAGATCTACTCCTTCTCCGAGAAGTTCAAGCTTTCAGCCGGACATTTTTCTTCCATGCTGCTCACGGTGGTCATCACCATGCTGCAGCTCGCGTTTTTCTATCTGGTTCCGTATTTCCTGATGCTTGCCTTTGGCCACCACGAGGTCGACTTTTTCTCGGTCATGGCCGCGAGCGCCTTTGTCCAGCTGTTAAGCTCTGCGGTTCCCTTGCCCGGTGGAACTGGTGGCGCTGAGGGCGGCTTTGCATTGTTCTTGGGCCATTTCTTCGGTTCGGCTTCGACCGCCGGCTATCTGCTGTGGCGTCTCATTACGTTTATTGCGCCTACCATTTTGGCTGCCCCCCTGCTGGGACTTAAGAGCGCCCACAACGAGAGCATCCATGCGCGCTGGGATCGCGTGATGCGCAAGCTCGGCCGCACGCCTCAGACGCCCTCTGCGCCCACTAAGCCGCACCCCACGAATGCTGTTACCGTTGATCCCAAGAAGCACGCTCAGAAGGCTTCTGGGGCCGCTAAGCCGGCTCATAAAGCCTATGTGCGCCAGACAGGAGACGGTATTCGCGTATCTCCGTCGGCACTCAATAAGAAGAAGCACCCTAAGTCTCAGTAGGGCAGTCGTGCGTTCTTCATGATGCGGGGCATATTTGTGCCGTATGGGGGATAATCCTCTTACGTAGATTATCTCTCATCTGTTGATGAATGCTCGCATATCGAAGGGACACGCCCATGGCAACCAGCAAACCGCGTCTTGACCGCCGCATCGTTCGCAGCCGTAATGCCATCCTTTCGGCTTTCGAGCGCCTGCTCATGGAAAAGCCGCTGGCAGACATTACGGTGAGTGCCATCGCGCGCGAGGCCAATGTCGACCGCAAGACCTTTTACGTTCACTTTGGTACGGTTGACGGCCTGCTCGATGCCATTGCCGTCGATGTGGTGGAGATGATTGTCGACTCGGTCGAGAAAACGCTTGCTTCTATGGACGGCGACACCAACGAGCGCGCTCTTGGCGCGGCGGCGACCTTCTTTAAAACCGTTAACGAGGCACTGTGCAACAACTTGGTGCTCAATCGTCAGCTGATCGAGAACATTCCGCTCGATGATTTTATGGCTCGTCTTCGTGCGCCGCTCGAGCACGAGATTGCCGAGCGCGATCTGCTGCCCCAAGGTCTCAAGGACGAGATGTTCGACTACTATCTGGCGTTTTTGCTGTCGGGTATTATCGGTATCTATCGCACGTGGGCGCTGTCTGACGGCTCGGTTCCTATCGAGCGCGTCTCTGAGGTCGCCAACGATCTGACTCTCAATGGTCTGTCGAGTCTGGAATCTCGCTTGGATTAGGCCTAGTTGGGCTCGTCGGCGTGGAAATTCCTGTTCACGAGGTTCTCCGGCGCCTTGGAGACCTCGCCGGCGTAGGAGCTGTAGCCTGAGGATCTTTAAAAGAAATTCCAGATTATCCTTCCCACTCCAATTGGGAATCTTCCGATGCGCCTTCGCACGCTCGCATGACCTCGATACCATGTGAGCGTGCGAACTCGACGAGCTCTGCGTTGCGGGCGTTTATGGTGCCGAAGGCAGCGGGGCACACGATAAGGCGCGCGCAGTGGACGAGGAGCTCTTTGGCGCGGGCTATGGTTTTATCCCCGATCGGCTCGAAGGCGCGCTCGGCCACGCATT
>URTD01000204.1 GCA_900550735.1 uncultured Collinsella sp. | reverse complement strand
CAAGATCGCCGGCCTCAACGTCAAGCGTATCGTCAACGAGCCGACCGCTGCTGCTTTGGCCTATGGCCTGGACAAGCAGGGCACCGACCAGCGCATTCTGGTCTTCGACCTGGGCGGCGGCACCTTCGATGTCTCCATCCTCGACCTCGCCGACGGCGTGTTTGAGGTTCTGTCCACCTCGGGCGACAACCACCTGGGCGGCGACGACTGGGATCAGCGCGTCATCGACTGGATGGCCGATAAGTTCCAGCAGGAGAACGGTGTCGACCTGCGTCAGGACCCCATGGCCCTGCAGCGTCTGAAGGAGGCCGCCGAGAACGCCAAGAAGGAGCTCTCCGCCGCCCAGCAGACCACCATCAACCTACCGTTCATCACCATGAACCAGTCCGGCCCGCTGCACCTCAACTACACGCTGACCCGCGCCGAGTTCGAGAAGATCACCCGCGACCTGCTCGAGCGCTGCAAGCAGCCTGTCACCAACGCCCTGCGCGACGCTAAGCTCAAGCTCTCCGATCTGACCGAGGTCATCCTCGTCGGCGGCTCCACCCGTATGCCCGCCGTCCAGGAGCTCGTCAAGACCATGACCGGCAAGCAGCCCAACATGTCCGTGAACCCCGACGAGGTCGTTGCCGACGGCGCTGCCGTCCAGGGCGGCGTGCTCACCGGCGACGTCGAGGGCATCCTGCTGCTCGACGTTACCCCGCTGTCGCTGGGCGTCGAGACCATGGGCGGCATCATGACCAAGATGATCGACCGCAACACCACGATCCCGACCTCCAAGACCGAGGTCTACTCCACCGCTGCCGACAACCAGACCAGCGTCGAGATCAACGTGCTCCAGGGCGAGCGCGAGCTTGCCCGCGACAACAAGTCGCTCGGTAAGTTCCAGCTGACCGGTATCCCGGCTGCCCGCCGCGGCGTGCCGCAGATCGAGGTCACCTTCGACATCGACGCCAACGGCATCGTCAAGGTCTCCGCTAAGGACAAGGGCACCGGCAAGGAGCAGCAGATCACCATTTCCGGCTCCACCGCTCTGTCCGACGACGAAGTCGATCGTATGGTCAAGGACGCCGAGGCTCATGCCGAGGAGGACAAGAAGCAGAAGGAAGAGGTCGAGGTCCGCAACCAGACCGACAGCCTGTGCTACTCCACCGAGCAGACCCTCAACGAGCTGGGCGACAAGGTTTCCGCCGACGTGAAGTCCAAGGCCGAGGCCGCTATCGCCGACGCCAAGAAGGCGCTCGAGGGCTCTGACGTCGAGGCCATCAAGGCCGCCGGCGAGTCCCTGCAGTCTGTGGCCTACGAGCTGGCTCAGGTTGTCTACGCCGACGCTCAGCAGCAGACCGACGGTGCCGCCGGCGCCCAGCCTGCCGACGATGACGTCGTCGATGCCGACTACGAGGTTGTGGACGATGAGGACAAGTAATCATGTCCGCTCGTAAAGCTCGCACGGAGGCGGCCGCCGTTGGTGCCGCCCCCGTTGACTCTGAGGAGAAGGACGTGAAGATTCCCGTAGAGGCCGCAGACGTTACCGAGGCCAACGAGGCCCCGGCCGCCGAGGCTGCCGAGAACCAAGTAGAGGATTCCAACAAGGAGGCGACGATGACCGAGGACGAGATGGTGGAAGCCGCTATCCGCGCCGGTGAGGAAGCCGCCGACAACGACTTTAAGCTCAAGTTCGAGCAGGCTCAGAAAGAGCTTGCCGACGTGCGCAACGAGCTCGATGCTGCGGCAGAGGCTCAGAAGGCCGCCGAGGACAAGGCAAAGGACGCCACCGAGCGCACCGCCCGTCTGCAGGCCGACTGGGAGAACTTCCGTCGCCGCACCGCCAATGAGCGTATCGCCGAGCGCGAGCGCGCGACCGAGAAGCTTGTCACCGCGCTGTTGCCGGTGATCGACGATATCGAGCGCGCGATCGACCATGCCCGCAGCCAAGAGCTTTCCGACGACTTTAAGCAGTTCGTCGATGGCGTTGACGCGGTTCATGCCAAGCTGCTCGACGTGTTCGCGCACGAGGGCGTTGAGCCCATCGACCCCAAGGGCGAGGCGTTCGATCCGCTCGAGCACCAGGCTGTGGGTCGCGTCGAGGACGCATCGCAGTACGACGAGACCGTCAACGACGTGTACCAGAAGGGCTACCGCATGGCAGATCGTATTCTGCGTTCCGCGATGGTGACGGTGACCTACGGCGGCGAGAAGCGCCCCGCACCGGAGCCCGAAGCGGCGCCCGAGGATGCCACGGCCGATACGGCCGAGAGCACCGAGGAGTAATTGAGAAGGGCCCCGGGGCAACACCCGGGGCCCTTTCTGACCTAGTGCCATATGAAAGCATGAGCCGTCGTCTGCATGGACGGCGGACGTAACAGGAGAGGAGCTACGATGGCTGCAGGCAAAACCTTCTATGACATCCTGGGCGTATCCAAGAGCGCCTCCGACAAAGAGATCAAGAGCGCGTTTCGCAAGCTCGCGCAAAAATATCACCCCGATGCCGGCGGCGACGAGGCCAAGTTCAAGGAGATCAGCGAGGCCTACGAGACGCTTTCGGACGAGAAGAAGCGCAAAGAGTACGACCAGATGCTCATGTTCGGCGGCATGC
>URTD01000203.1 GCA_900550735.1 uncultured Collinsella sp. | reverse complement strand
CCTCTACAAGCGCGAAGACCTCGCAGCCCGCGCCGCCGCCGAGGCGGCAGGGGAGAGTGCACCGGCCGCGACCAAGTCCGCTAAGGTCACCGCGGCCCAGCCCGACGCCCCCGCCACCGCTTCCAAGCCTGCCGAAGGCAAAAAGACCAAGGAGCAAAAGCGCGCCGAGGCCCAGGCCCGCGCTGCGCTCAACAAAAAGCTCAAGGGCGTGCGCAACCAGCTCAAGAAGATCGAGGCGGAACTCGACAAAAAGCGAGCCCGCTATGACGAGCTTATGGAATTGATGGCAAGCGAAGAGCTTTATGCCGATCAGGATAAGTTCAACGCCGCGCTGGGGGAATATAACGGCCTTAAGCAGGAGCTGCCCAAGCTCGAGGACGAATGGCTGGAGCTTTCCACCCAGATCGAAGAGGAGACCGCGCGTGAACTCTCGTAAGGCCGCTGCCGTGGCGATGAGCATCATCGCCATCGCGTGCCGCATCTGCGGCATCTTTATGAGCGTGATGACCGTGCTGCTGTGCTTTAGCGGCCTCACCGCCAAGCTGCAGATTGTGGGCTTTGTCGTTGAGCTTTCGCGCGCGCTGCCAAGCGCCATCGCCGGCTACGGCGTCATTACGTCGCCCTTTGGCGGCGTGTTCCGCCTGGATTACGCAATCGTGGCCGTCATCCTGTTTGTCGCCGACTACTTGCTCACGCGCGCCTCGCGCCGCGTCCGCTAGGGGAGCGCCATGTCCAGCAGCTATATCATGAACCTGTTCGCGAGTGCCGTCGCCGTCATTGTGGGCATCGTCATCCACGAGAGTGCGCACGCCGCCGCGGCCTGGGCTCTCGGCGACAAAACGGCGCGCTCGCGCGGACGCGTATCGCTCAACCCGCTCAACCATATCGACCCGTTTGGCACCATCATCTTGCCGCTGCTCATGCTCGCCGCAGGCGGTCCCGTGTTCGCCTTCGCCAAGCCCGTGCCCGTCTATCTCAACAACCTCAAGCACCCCAAGCGCGACGAGGTCCTGGTGAGCGTAGCCGGCCCTGCATCGAACATCGCGCTCGCGTGTCTCGCGGCCGCCCTTATGCACGCGACATACGGCAACCTCTACACCAGCATGTCCTTTGCTGTGGCGTCCCAAATCATGAACTTCGGCGCCACGTTTATCGTGGTCAACCTCTCGCTCGCGTTCTTTAACCTCATCCCGATCCCGCCGCTCGATGGCTCGTCGATCATCGTCCCGTTCCTCAAAGGCAAGGCGCTCGCCAACTACTATCACCTGCAGCAATACGCCATGCCGATCCTTATCATCGTGCTGTACCTGCTGCCCATGTGGACCGGCATCGATGTGATCGGCCGCTATTTCGACGTTACCGTGTATCCGCTTGCTGAACAGCTGCTCAACTTCGCAATCGCCGGCATCTAAGGTAAACTTACAGGTCGACCGTGCAAAACGGTCGCAACATGCACCCAAACCGCGCCGCGAAGGCGCCGTCAAAGGAGGTCGAAGATGTCGTATCGCGTGTCGACGCAGGTCTACAGCGGACCGTTCGACCTGCTGCTGCAGCTGGTAACCCGCCAAAAAGTAGATATCGGCGCCATCTCTATCAGCGAGGTGGCCGAACAGTACCTTGCCGAGGCCGAGCGCATCGAGGCGCTGGACCTGGACGTAGCAAGCGACTTTTTGCTGGTCGCGGCAACCCTTTTGGACATCAAGGCTGCCTCTCTGGTGCCGCAGGAGGCCCCGCGCAAAGTCGATGACGACGATGACGAGTTCGACGAAGACCTCGAGGAGCTCAGCACGCTTGACGGCGACGCGCTGCGTGAGGTCCTGATCCAGCGCCTGATTGCCTACAAGCAGTTTAAAGGCGCGGCTGCGGCCCTCGGTGCGCGCATGCAGGCCGAAAGCCGCATGCATCCGCGCGTGGCCGGCCCCGACCCCGAGTTCTTGGGCCTTATGCCCGACTACCTGGCCGGCATTACTCTGCGCGGTCTAGCCGTCATCTGCGCCGACCTGGATGGCAAGCGACAGACCTTCCTGCTCGAGGCCGAGCACGTGGCGCCGCATCGCGTACCGCTCGACTTGACCGTGGCCTCAGTCGACCGCTTTACCATGACGCACCAAACCTGCACCTTCCGCGAGCTACTGGACGGCGATGCCACCACCGAGCAGCTCGTCGTCACCTTCCTAGCTATGCTTGAGCTCGCCAAGCGCGGCTCGCTCACGCTGAGCCAGGACGAGATCTTTGGAACCATCCGCATCAACCGAGTCGAGGGCGCCGAGGCCTATGTGCCCGGCGAGGGCCCCGAGCTCACCGAATAGGAGCCGCAACCATGTCAACCCTTTCCACGCTGGAGGCAAACAGCCTCAAAGGCGCCCTCGAGGCGCTGCTGCTGGTGTCGAGCGACCCCGTGAGCGCACCCGCGCTGGCAGGTGCGTTGGATATCGCCCCGGGCGAATGCGCGTCGCTGCTCGCCGAGCTCAAGGTTGAGTATGAGGAGGCCAACCGCGGCTTTCAGCTGCGCGAGGTCGCCGGCGGATGGCGGCTCTTCACCCATCCTGCCTACCACGACCAGGTAGAGG
This sequence comes from uncultured Collinsella sp., assembly GCA_900550735.1. Classification (GTDB taxonomy): domain Bacteria; phylum Actinomycetota; class Coriobacteriia; order Coriobacteriales; family Coriobacteriaceae; genus Collinsella. The sequence goes on along the minus strand of URTD01000203.1, from coordinate 29 downwards.
CATTCGTGCTTTCCTGGGACACGCAGAAG
>URTD01000202.1 GCA_900550735.1 uncultured Collinsella sp. | reverse complement strand
CCGCCGTATTGCGAGCGCGCTTAAGTGCCCTGGCAGCAGCGAACAGCTCGCGCTCGGCGCTCCCGAGTGCCTCACGCGCCTTTTTGATCTGTTCATCGCCATCATCGACCAGCGACAGCAGCTCTTGTGAGCGGTCGCGCATGGCAAAGACATCGTCCATGGTCGGACCCCACTGACGCAGCAGGCCCTTGAGGTCGGAATACCGCTCGCGCATGCGAGCGAGCTCGCGAGGATCGAAGGCGATGCCATCGCGATAGGAACGAAGTTCGTTCGCGCAATCCTCAAGAGAGATGCAGGCATCCGAAAGTGCATCGGCAATGTCGCCCAGTTTGCGATCGACGGTAGCCATTCGGGAAAGCTCTGCCACGGCGCTGTTCACGGCATCGAGCGCTCCCCCTTCAGAGGCAAGCGATGCATGGGCCTCGTTTGCCGTCGCCACCAAGACCTCGGCGTGCTCCGAGCGAGGCAGCAGCTCCTCGAGTTCCTCATACTCGCCCGGTTTGGGGTCGACCTCGCCGATGCGCTCGAGCGCAAAGCGCGCCTCCTCGACGCGGCTCCCCTGCGCACGCGAGGCCTCTTCGACACGTCGAACCTCCTTAGCGGCAGCCCGCGAAGCCTTAAAGCAGGCACGGTACGCATCCAGCGCCTCGAGTGCCAGGCGCCCTGCCCATGCATCGACCATCGCAACGTGATGCGCCGGATCGAGCAAGCGCTGGTGCTCGTGCTGGCCGCACAGATCCATCATCACACCAACGCGCTCCGAAAGCTCGCGCACACTGGCGATGCGGCCGTCAATCTTCACGCGGCTGCGGCCCTCGGCAGAAAGGCTGCGCTGCACGGTGAACCCCTCCGTGTCGTGCGGCCCGTCGAACAGCCGCGCCTCGACGCTCGCCAGCGCCTCGCCCTCGCGCACCGTCGACGAATCCGCGCGCTCGCCCAAAATAAGCTTGAGGGCCGAGAGCAACGCGGTCTTGCCGGCGCCGGTCTCGCCGGTCAGGACAGTCAGACCGGCACTCGGCACTAGCGTCGCCTCGCGAATGAGTGCAATGTTAGAAACCTGCAGCTCATCGATCATGACGGACTCCGTAGAATACGCGGCTCACCGAGTTATAGAAGCTCTCGGGGCCATAATCGAGCAGCAGCACATCTCCGGGCCCGCGACGCACAGCCACGCTCTCGACCGTACCATCACAAGTAATAAACTGTCCGTCGATGGCGATTGCCGGAACGCTCGGACGGTCATCAGACATAAAGATTTCGACGACATCACTCGGCGAAGTCAAGAAGGCGCGGGCCTGAATGGTGTGCGGCGCAATGGGTACGCAGACCATGCCCGTATAGTCGGGGCTCACGATGGGGCCACCGGCACTGAGCGCGTAACCCGTAGAACCAGTCGCCGTGGACACGACCACGCCGTCGCCACGCAGTCGGTCGATATGGTGGCCCGACACCGTGATGTCGAACTCGACCATATCGGACAGCGGACCTCGGGTAAGCGCCATGTCGTTGAGGGCGAACGTGCGCACGACATCCTTCGTACCGTCTTCGCGCACGGACACGATATCCGCGGCGATGGTAGCGCGACGGCTCACGTGCAGCTCGCCGGACAGGGCATCACTCACAACCTGCAGAATGTCGCGCTCCTCGGGGCTCGCAGCAGTTAAAAAGCCCAGGTGACCATAGGAAAGACCGAGGATAGGAATCTCGCGATGGTTGAGGATGCGGGCAGCGCGCAGCAACGTACCGTCGCCGCCGAGCGTAATGACCAGATCGGAGCCGTCGATATCAGGCGTGCTTTGAATCTTCGATCGCTGGTCGGCAGCCCATGCGACCTCATAGCCCTGGCGCGTCAGCCAAAGCTCGAGCATCAGGCCGCTCTCGACCGCCTCTTGCTTGTAGTAATTGGGAACCAGAAAGACCTTCATAGCGTTGCAGCTTTCTCGCTCAAAACCGATACCTGGGATTGCAGCACGTCTTGCGAGCGGTCGCCAGATTGAAATCTCGTGCCGTACAGGAAAAACTCAACGTTGCCCTTGGCACCATGAATGGGCGACACGCACACATCGACCGGGAACAGCCCCTTGGCAGCAAAGAGCTCAACCGCCGCCACGAGCGTATCGCGGCGCACAGCGGGATCGGTCACAATGCCGCCCTCGCCCACCAGCGCCGCCGGAGCTTCAAACTGCGGCTTTACGAGCGTGCAGAATGCACCCGTAGGCACCAGGCACGCCAGTACCGCATCGATAATGTTCGCGATGCTGGTAAACGAGACATCACACACAGCCAGGTCGATGGCGCCGGCATAGCCAAGCTCAGGCAGCTGCGTCACGTTTGTGCGCTCATGCAGCGTCACGCGATCGTCCTGACGCAACGACCAATCGAACTGGGCGCGACCCACGTCCACAGAGACAACGGTCGCAGCTCCGCGCTTGAGCAGGCAATCGGTAAAACCCCCGGTAGAGCAGCCCACATCCAAACAGGCAAGGCCCGTCGGATTGATACCAAACGCATCAAGCGCGCCTTCGAGCTTAAGACCGCCGCGGCCAACATAGGGAATGCGCCCCTTCACGTGCAGCGGCAGCCCAGGCATCACCTTAAGACCCGGCGA
>URTD01000201.1 GCA_900550735.1 uncultured Collinsella sp. | reverse complement strand
ATGGATGCCAACTGCGAAGTGCAGGTTACTGAGGGCGACCTGCCGGCACATCGTCTGGCTTTTGAGGATGCCCGCAAGCTTGCCGCGCAGATCGCGTCGGAGCTCGAGCTTATCTATGGCTTTGAATGCGATTGGTACGAGGGCTGCGAGCCTTTGGTTGAGCGCTGGTCCCGGGGCGCCGTCGTGCGCCTGGGCAGCGTGCATTGGATTGGCAACCCAGGCGATATCATGGCCGGCGCCGCGGGTACGGCGGGAACGGAAAACGTCGCTCGTCCCGATACGCCCGATTCGCGCTGCGGTTGGATCGACGATGATACCGACCTGCATGTTTGGGAAAACTTAGGCGTGCACGGCGTGTGGGAGCGCTGTGTCGATGACTGGTGCCGCGCCTGCGAGAGCCCGCTCAACTTTGATGTGATGGCTCACCCCGACCTGGTCATGCGCTTTTCGAAGGAAGGCTTTGCGCCCGACTTTGACCCCGCGCCGTTCTGGCAGCAGATGGCCGAGTGCGCCCACGACACGGGCCACCGCGTTGAGGTCTCGACCGCCGCGCCGCGCAAGGGCCTCGACGACTACTATCCCACGACCGGATTGCTGCGTTGCTTTGCCCACGCCGAGGTGCCGATCACTTTTGGCTCGGACGCACACCGCGCCTGCGACATCTGCTGGAACATCCGTGAGGCCCAGGCACACGCCTACGACTGCGGTTATCGAACCTTCGACATCTCCTACCTCACCTGAGAATGGGAGTCCACGCCCCTCGACTAACTAGTCGTTTAAGAACGTCCCCAATGACTAGTGACGGCGGGCGTTGAGTTCGCCGGCAAGCTCGTCGAGGGTGATACCGTAGCGCTCAAGGGTTACGAGCAGGTGGTAGACCAGGTCGCCGGCCTCGTAGCGGATGTGATCGTGATCGTTATCCTTGCAGGCCATGATCACTTCGCTCGACTCCTCGGCAAGCTTCTTGAGCAGCTCGTCCTCGACGTCGGTCAGCAGACGTGCGGTATAGCTCTCCTGCGGCGATGCATCACGACGACCGTGAATCACCTCGGCGAGCCCCGTCAGCGTCTCACCGATATTTCCATCCTGAACGTTTGCGGTGCGCACACCCATGGTTCAATCCTTTCTGGTGGCCGAGCGTCTAATCGAGCGCCCGCCCTACGCGAGTTTCTTGAAGAAGCAGGTACGGTTGCCGGTATGGCAGGCCGGGCCCGGCGAGTCGACCTTGACCAGCAGCGTATCGCTATCGCAGTCGGCCCAGAGCTCCTTGACCGCTTGCATATTGCCGCTCGTCGCGCCCTTGTTCCAGAGCTCCTGGCGACTGCGGCTCCAAAACCACGTGGTGCCGGTCTTGAGCGTCAACCCCACCGACTCCTCGTTCATCCAGGCAACCATAAGCACCTCGCCGGTGTCATACTGCTGAACCACACAAGGAATCAGCCCCTTGGCGTCGTATGTAAGATCCGCTGGAGTAGTAATTTCTCTCATTTCAATTCCCCAATTTAAACATCGCCGGTCGGCGAGGGTTGTCCAGGTGCCCGAGATTCCGAGCGACAAGCCCGACGATGCGTACTTAAGTACGCGAGGAGGGTTGGAGCCGGAAGGTCGGGTGCCTGGGCAAGCCGCAGCGCTAAAAGTCCAACCTCACAGGAATACCCTGCGACGCCATATACTCCTTCACCTGGCGAATGCTGAAGGTTCCAAAGTGAAAGACGCTTGCCGCCAGCACGGCATCGGCCTCGCCCTCGATCACGCCCTCGGCAAAATGCTCGAGCGTGCCCACACCGCCGCTCGCGATCACCGGAATCGGCACCGCGCGCGCCACGGCGCGAGTGAGCGCCAAATCAAAACCGGCCTTGGTACCGTCGCGGTCCATACTGGTCAGCAAGATCTCGCCGGCGCCGCGACGAGCCGCTTCCTCGGCCCACGCCACCGCGTCGATGCCCGTGGCGTTGCGGCCTCCTGCGGTAAAGACTTCCCACTTGTCGGCACCCGGCTCTCCGGGCAAACCGACGCGCTTGGCATCGATCGCCACGACCACGGCCTGACTGCCAAAAGCCGCGGCAGCCTGGCTAATCAGCGACGGGTCGCGCACGGCGGCAGAGTTGAGCGACACCTTGTCAGCACCGGCTGCAACCATGGTGCGCATGCCCGCCAGGTCGCGAAAGCCGCCGCCCACGGTATAGGGAATAGCGAGCTCCTCGGCCGCATGCGCCGCCATCTCGATGGTCGTCGCGCGGTTGTCGCTCGTGGCGGTAATGTCCAGGAAGACGACCTCGTCCGCACCCTCGCGGTCGTAGGCGCGGGCCAGCTCCACCGGGTCGCCCGCATCGCGCAGGTTAACGAAGTTAACGCCCTTAACCACACGGCCGTCTTTAACATCCATACACGGTATTACGCGCTTCGTAAGCATTAGTTTCCTTTCTGAAGTGACAGACCGAAACGAGTCAACGCAGGTGTTCGCACTGCCCGATGGGTAGGCGAGAGCACTCGGCGCTTCAAATTTAATTAATTAAGAAAATTGAACGACGGAACGCAGCGCATAGCGAGCAACGCGAGCGGTAGCAGAGTGGGTGGCTCGAATACCCATCGGGCAACGCGAGCACCGAACGGATGGGTCTTAGTCGCAGA
>URTD01000200.1 GCA_900550735.1 uncultured Collinsella sp. | reverse complement strand
CATCACCGAGGTCGAGGAGCTCCAGGCTACGCGCAATGCCGAGTCCAAGAAGATCGGCGCCCTGATGAAGGAGGGCAAGAAGGATGAGGCCGAGGCCGCCAAGGATGCCGTGCGCGCCGTCAACGAGAAGATTGACGGTCTGGCCGAGCGTCGTACCGCCCTCGAGCAGGAGCAGTACGACTTCATGGCTCACCTGCCCAACATTCCTTGCGAGGCCACGCCGTACGGCAAGGACGAGGACGAGAATATCGAGCGCCGTCGTTGGGGCACCCCGCGCGAGTTCGACTTCGACTTTAAGCCGCACTGGGATCTGGGCACCGACCTCGACATCCTCGACTTCGAGCGTGGCAACAAGCTCTCCGGCAGCCGCTTCACCGTTCTCGGTGGCGCTGGCGCCCGCCTGGAGCGTGCCCTCATCAACTTCTTCCTCGATACGCACACCAGCCGTGGCTTTAAGGAGTGGTGGCCGCCCATCGTCGTCAAGCGTCAGACCATGTTTGGCACGGGTCAGTTGCCCAAGTTCGAGGACGACGCCTATCACGTCTCGGGCGATAACTTCCTGATCCCTACCGCCGAGGTCGTGCTCACCAACCTGCACGCCGGCGAGGTCCTCGATGCCGACACCCTGCCGCGCCGCTACACCGCCTTCACCCCCTGCTTCCGCGAGGAGGCCGGTTCCGCCGGTCGCGACACCCGCGGCATTATCCGTCAGCACGAGTTCGACAAGGTCGAGATGGTCAAGTTCGCTAAGCCGGAGGAGTCCGACGAGGAGCTCGAGAGCATGACCGCCGAGGCCGAGTACCTGCTGCAGCAGCTGGGCCTTCCGTATCGCGTGATTAGCCTGTGCACCGGCGACTTGGGTTTCTCTGCCCGTCAGACCTACGACGTCGAGGTCTGGCTGCCGAGCTACAACGCCTACAAGGAGATCAGCTCCTGCTCCAACTGCGGTGACTTCCAGGCTCGCCGCGCCAACATCAAGTATCGCGACCCCGAGAACTTCAAGGGTTCGCGCTACCTGCACACTCTCAACGGTTCCGGCCTGCCGGCCGGCCGCACCATGGCCGCCATTCTGGAGAACTACCAGAACGCCGACGGCACCATCACGATCCCCGAGGTTCTGCGTCCCTACATGGGTGGTCTCGAGAAGATCGAGCCCGAGGCGTAAGGTCTCTTGCAAACATATCGCATGATGAGCGGCGGGGCCATGGGGCTCCGCCGCCTTTGTTTGCGCGCGGCTTGCGACGTTTTGACGCGGAAGACGGCCAAAACAAAAAGAGGCCCGATTCCGGGGGAAGCGGGAATCGGGCCCTGCTCGCGCGCTCGCGCTGCCCTGCGGGCTATTCTGCGCGTGGCGTCATGCCGGGTTTGGCGCTACTTTCTCGTTCCGGAGATGACAAGTCCGTTCTCCTCGCAGAGATCCTTGATGCTAATGTCCTTGGCCTCAAGCTTCTTTTCCTCAAGATCTTCTTCGCAGAACTCAATGGACTCGAGGAATGCCTTGCAGGCGGGGTCGTCGGTGGTCGCCATAAAGAGAGTGATCTCGACGCTTCTTCCGGAGTTGGGAATATCGGTCGCGAGGTGCATGCTCGGTGTCTTGTGCCACGTAAAGTTGACGGTCTTCCAGGTATACCGGCCGATGGTCACGTCTTCTCCACGCTCATAGCCATCGCGGGCCGAGTCGTTGGTGACAACCGTCTCGGCGTCCTTCGTGGAGCTTACGCCAAAGGAGATGACTTTGTTGCTATCCTCGATGCCGTTGAAGAGGATTTCAGACACATTGCCATCGCTTCCGCTGCGCGCCCATACGTCGTAGCCCTCGGGTGCGTAAGCCTTGAACCACGTAAAGTCGATACGGTCGTCGGCGGGCTTTTTGGACTCCTTCTTTTCGGTCGCCTGCTTGGGGGCGCTGCCGGCGTCGCTGCCAGCAGGCTTTGCAGAGCTACCGCCGTTGCAGCCCATGAGGGCCATGCTCAGGGCAAGAGCCGCAACGCATACCGCCAATAGCTTCTTAGTGATCTTCATGGGTTCTCGTCCTTTCTTGCTCGACCCTCTCCGTTTTCCTTACAGACCGTTGTGTGGAGCAACGTCTGTCGTACACAAATGAACTGCGGGGCTACTTTCCCGGCTTGTACTCAGTGAGGCCGTTTTCCTTGCAGAGGTCGGCAATGCTGATGTTCTTGGCCTCGTTATGCGCCTCTTCGAGGTTCTCGGGGAACTCGAGGGACTCGAGGAATGCCTTGACGGCGGGGTCGTCGGGAGTCGTCATGAACAGGTAGATAACGACGCTTTGGCCGGTATCGGGAATCTCGGAGATCAGTTCGACGCTCGGTGTCTTGTTCCAGGTGAAGTTGACGGTCTTCCAGGTGTACTTGCCGATGGTGATATCTTCACCTGCTTCGTAGCCGTCGCTCTCGGTTTCATCGGCAACGAGCGTCTCGGCGTCGTCGGACTCAACATCAAAGGAGATGGACTTATCGCTCTCGTCGACATTCTTGAAGCAAATGCTGCCGACGAAGCCGCCGTCGCCGCTGTCGGACCAGACGTCATAGCCCTCGGGCACAGAGGCCTTGAACCAGGTGAAGTCGATACGGTTGTCCGCGGGCTTCTTGGACTCCTTTTGCTCGGTAGTGCCCTTGGAAGCGCTCCCGCCA
>URTD01000199.1 GCA_900550735.1 uncultured Collinsella sp. | reverse complement strand
GGCCTTTCGTATGCTCAAGGCCAAGGGCGCCGAGAACTTTGGCATCCACGCATTCCTTGCCAGCAACACCGTCACCAACGACTACTACCCCAAACTCGCGCGCATCCTCTTTGAGCTTGCCGTGCGCTTGGAGCGCGAGACCGGCGCACATGTCGCCTTCATCAATCTGTCCGGCGGCGTCGGCATCCCCTACCTGCCCGAGCAGCAGGCCAACGACATTCGCGCCATCGGCGAGGGAGTACACGCGGCATACGACGAGATCCTGGTTCCCGCCGGCATGGGCGATGTGGCCATCTGCACTGAGATGGGCCGCTTTATGATGGGCCCCTACGGCTGCCTGGTCACCAAGGCTATCCACGAGAAGCAGATCTACAAGGACTATATCGGCGTGGACGCCAGTGCCGTCGACCTCATTCGTCCCGCCATGTATGGCGCTTACCACCACATCACGGTGATGGGTCAGCCGGGCGGCGCCGACAAGGCCACAGCGCCCGTCACGGACACCTATGACATCACGGGCAATCTGTGCGAGAACAACGACAAGTTCGCTATCGATCGCGAGCTGCCGCATATCGACATGGGTGACCTGCTTGTAATCCATGATACCGGTGCGCATGGCTACTCCATGGGCTACAACTACAACGGCCGTCTGCGCTCCGCCGAGGTGCTGCTGCGCCCCGACGGCTCGGCCGACCTTATCCGCCGCGCCGAGCGCCCGGGCGATTACTTTGCCACGCTCGACGTGCTACCGAGCGGCCGAGAGCTGCTGGCCAAGTCGCGCGCCGAAAGTGCCCGCCGTCGCGCCCAAGACGAGCGCCTGGCAGTCGCCGCCCAATGGAACAAACGCATCCAGATCGCGGACGCGAAGGAGAAGAACATGGACATCCGCAATCTCGAGGGCTCAATCGTCGCCCTCGTCACGCCGTTTAAAAAGGATGGCAGTGTCGACTTTGACGCACTCGAGCGCCTTATCGATTTCCACCTGCAAAACGGCACCGACGCCATCCTCACCCTGGGCACCACCGGCGAGAGCGCCACGATGACCGACGACGAGGACAACTCCGTCGTCGCCGCCGTGGTCAAGCATGTTGCAGGACGCGTCCCCGTCATTGCCGGCTCGGGCTCCAACTCCACGCAGACCATGCTCACCAAGTCGCTCACCTATCAGGGCCTGGGCGCCGACGGTCTGCTGCTCATTACCCCCTACTACAACAAGTCTAACGAAGAGGGCATCTACCGGCACTTTAAGACCGTGGCCGACGCCGTGGACATCCCCTGCATCCTGTACAACATCCCCGGCCGCTGCGGCTGCGGTATCAGCGAGCGCAATGTGGAGCGCCTGGCCGCACATCCCAACATCATGGGTATTAAGGAAGCCTCGGGCAACGTCGCCTACGCGGCCAAGATCGCCCACCTGCTGTCAGACGACTTCCGCATGTACTCGGGCGAGGACGCGCTTACCGTACCGCTCATGAGCCTGGGCGCCTCGGGCACCATCAGCGTGTGGGCCGATGTTCAGCCGCAGCTCGTGCACGACATGTGCCGCGCCTATCTGGACGGTGACGTGGAGCGCGCCCGCGATATCCAGATTGCCGGTCAGCCGCTCATCAACGCCCTCTTTAGCGAGGTCAACCCCATCCCCGTCAAGGAAGCGCTCGCCCAGATGGGTATGATCGAGGCAAACTACCGTATGCCGCTGTGCCCCATGGCAGACGACACGCGCGCTGCACTTACCGATGCTCTGAAGGGAGCTGGTCTGCTTGATTAAGACCGTCATTATGGGAACGGGCCGCATGGGCTCGCTCATCCGCACTACCGCCGAAGGCATTGTCGACGCCGGCGGGCAGCCCGTTTTTGATATCGTCGCCCAGATCGGTTTTGATCTGTCCGAGCTCGAGAGCGCCCCGGCGGCCGACGTTATCATCGACTTCTCGAACGTCGTGACCTTCGATGCCGTCGTCGCCTATGTCGAGCGCACGGGCGCCGCGTTGGTCTCGGGCACCACGGGCTATACGCCCGAGCAGATGGACCGCCTGCGTGAGCTGGGCCAGAACACCCGCGTTATGCACTCGGGCAATTACTCCATCGGCATCGCAGCCCTGCGTCATCTAGTGGCCCAGGCCACGCGTGAGCTGCCCGGCTTTGACTGCGAGATTGTCGAGACTCACCACAATCAAAAGGTCGACGCCCCCAGCGGCACTGCCAAGCTACTGCTCGATGCCGTCGTCGAGGCCGAGCCCGAGGCAGGCTACCACCCCGTCTATGGCCGCGAGGGCGTGTGCGGCGCGCGTGACCCCAAGGAGATCGGCATGCACTCGCTGCGCGGGGGCACCGTCGCCGGCGTGCACGAGGTGAGTTTCTTTGGCCAGGACGAGGAAGTCACGCTCACCCACCGCGCCACGAGCCGTCAGATCTTCGTCAACGGCGCCCTGGCCGCCGCCCAGAAGCTCGTCACCCGCGAACCCGGCTTCTATACGTTCGACCAGGTCATGTTTGCCTAACCAGGTATCAACCGAATCCACCCAAAGGAGAGATAGCAAATGAGCAACGCAGCCGAGATGGATGCACAGGAGATTATCAACTACATCGCCACCGCGCCCAAAAAGACACCTGTCAAGCTATACGTGCGCGAGAAGCCCGGCATGAAGGTTGCCTGGGGCGACGCACATGTCTACGGCGGCC
>URTD01000198.1 GCA_900550735.1 uncultured Collinsella sp. | reverse complement strand
TTTCAGGCGGATGTTGCGGATATCCTTTCCATCCAGTAGAATCCTTCCTTCTGTCACATCGTAAAAACGCGGAAGCAGAGAACAGAGTGTCGTCTTTCCGGCGCCGGAGCTGCCCACCAGCGCCACATAGTCTCCTGCCGGGACATGCAGATTCACATTGCTTAACACATTCTCCTTCGACTCCTCATAATGGAACGAAACGTTTTCAAAGGTTACTTCTCCCTGCACATTCTTCAGTGGCAGTGCATCCGGCTTGTCCTGGATATCCGGCGCGGTCGAGAGCACCTCGTCCATACGCTTAAAGCCGGCGATAGCCTTCTGATACGTTTCGGCCGAATTGACGAGCGTCTCAAGCGGCGTGCAGAACAGCGAAATATAGAGTGCAAAGGTCGCCATATCGACCGCCTGCAGCTGTCCCTGGGCGACCAGCCAGCCGCCCAGCAGCACCACGATCACATAGAGCACACCCGAGAGCAGGCCATACGTCGCGGTATAGACGCCCATGGCGTGATACATGTTCTCCTTGGACGAAAGATAGCGATTGTTTGAGGCGCGGAACTTGAAGCGTTCGGTCTCCTCATTGGCAAAGCTCTTGACCACACGCATGCCCGCCAGCGAATCCTGCAGCTGCGCATTGATGCCGCTGATTTTTTTGCGGTTGTCGCTAAAGACCTCGCGCATGCGCATGTTCTGCCAAAACATGATGACCGCAAACGCCGCCGTCACCACGGCCATGGCGAGCGCCAGCACCGGGGCAATGGTAAAGAGGATCACAAATGAGCCGATGATCTCGATGCCGCAGATGATGATCCACTCGGGCACGTGGTGCGCCGCCTCGCAGATATCGAACAGGTCGTTGACCACGCGGCTCATCATGTCGCCCGAGCTGTTGCGGTCGAAGTATGCAAAGCTAAAGCGCTCATACTGGTCGAACAGGTCCTCGCGCATTTTGGACTCCATACGCGCGCCCATCACGTGACCCCAATAGCTCACAAAATAGCGGCAGGCGCAGCGGACGGCATACATCAGCACCAAGCCCACCGCGATCATGCCGAGCGCCTGCATAATGGCAGCCTGACCCTGAGTAAATAGCCCACCGGTCAAATTGCGCAGAATAATGGGGAACGCCAGGTCAATGGCGGCAAGCACCAGAGCACAAACAGTATCAGCAACAAAAAGCCCCATCTGGGGCTTGTAATAAGACAAAAACCTCTTCATCATAATCACCTTACGCGGTTTTACCAAACCGCGTTTCGTCTCGACGCTGCAAGTGCTCCATTTGGACAATCTGGCCTTCAATCGTCGGTCGCGTATATCCATACGCTTCCCTCCTCTTTTAGGCCACCTTGTCTCAAATGGAGCACTTTCGCTGACTTACACAAACCTGCGGGATCATCCCCGCTCGTTAAAGCTCGGCCCCGCCTAGTCGGTGCGCGATGCTGTCGCAGGCAAGCGCGCCTACGACGGTCTTGGCGTCTTCGATCTTGCCGTCGAGCACGGCGTCAATCAGCTCGTGCAGCGGCACCAGGTCCACGTTGACAAACTCGTCATCATCGGGGTTGGGCGCATCAAACTCGAGCTTGGTAGCCAAGTAGATGTGGATGATCTCATCGCAAAAACCGCAGGACGTGACAATCGACGTCAAAAAGCGAATGCGACCGGCCCTAAAGCCCGTCTCCTCATGCAGTTCGCGCTTGGCGCAATCGAGCGGGTCCTCGCCTGGATCGAGCTTGCCGGCGGGAATCTCGACCGTCACGCGGTCGATGGCGGTGCGGTACTGACGCACCAGTACGATCTTGCCGCTCTCGGTAAGCGCCACAACGGCCGCCGCGCCCGGATGGCGAACGATATCGCGGGCGCTGCGGTGACCGTTGGGCAGCTCAACTTCAAGACGGTGGACGTCAAGGATCTTGCCCTTCCAGGCGCACTCCTCCGAAAGAATCTTCTCGTGCAGCTCGGCATCGTGCGGGTCGTCATCGCCCAGCACCAGCGCCGGCTCGTCAGCGACCTCGCCACCAGGCTCGCCCTCGGCGTGCCCATACACGCGGCTGTCCTCCTCGACGATCTGCGCGTCCACGAGCTCTTCGTTCTTCTCGTCCATCCGTCTCATTCCTCTCGGACTTTAGGCATCCCAGGCGTCGCGGCCGCGCAGCGCGCGCAGGCCGATGTCGTGACGCAGGGTCTTGCCCTCAAAATCAATCTTCTCACAGGCCTCGTAGGCAAGGTTGCGAGCGTTCTCGAACGTGTCGCCCAAAGCGGTCACGGCAAGCACGCGGCCACCATTGGTCACGAGCTGGCCGTCCACCACAGCAGTGCCCGCGTGGTACACGGTCACGTTCTCCATGGCCTCGACATCCTCAATACCGGTGATGACCTTGCCTTTCTCGTAGCTGCCGGGATAGCCCGCGCTCGTCAGGACAACGGCCACGGCCCACTCGTCGCGCCAGTCGAGTTCAATCTGGTCGAGCTCGCAGTTGGCACAAGCCAGCATGACCTCAACCAGGTCGTTCTTAAGGCGCGGCAGCACGACCTGCGTCTCGGGGTCGCCAAAGCGGGCATTGAACTCCAGCACCTTGGGGCCGGCAGGCGTGAGCATAAAGCCACCGTACAGGCAGCCGCGGTAGTCGATACCCTCGGCAGCGAGCTCGGCCACGGTCTGCTCCATGACCGCCACCATGGTGGCGTGCTCCTCGTCAGTCACGATGGGCACCGGGCTGTAGACGCCCATGCCGCCGGTGTTGGGGCCCTGATTGCCGTCGTAGGCCCGCTTGTGGTCCTGGCTGGACAGCATGGGGACC
>URTD01000197.1 GCA_900550735.1 uncultured Collinsella sp. | reverse complement strand
CTGGCCGAGCATCGCGGCAGCGTGGTGGCCGTGGAGGACCTGTTCCGCGCGGTGTGGAACGAGGACTTTATGCCCGGCTCCAACAATACGGTGATGGTGCATATTCGCCACTTGCGCGAAAAGATCGGCGACGACGCACAAAAGCCACGCTTTATCAAAAACGTCTGGGGCGTCGGCTACATCATCGAATAACGCTTTTCGCTTGCGAGGATCTTGATATGACAAAAGACGATAGGCAAGCGTTCGAGGTGCCAGATCGGCTCTTTGAATACGTGAGGTCGGTCGTCGACAACCGCGCGCTTGCAACGGTGCTGCTCTTTTTGCTGAGCCTGCTGCTGATTGGCATCGACAACATCGTCGGAATCTTGGCGGTGCTGCTTGTCGGCTTTTTGCTGATCGATCGATTTGAGATCGTGTGCCGCTGCGTGGTGATTGGCGGCGCCGCGTGGGCCATGACGTTGGCGATTGGCGCCATGGCGCTCGGCGGCATCGAAGGGCCGGTGTTGTTCGATGCCGGCTTTGTATTCAACATGCTTGGCTTTGTGCTGGCGCTTGCCGTGTGCGTGCTGTTCTTGTGCGGCCGCGCCCTGTACTACCAGGGCTACGAGCAGGGCGAGCAGCATGCCGATTGTGTGCTGGCCGCTCGTATTCAAGATCGCCTGATCGATCACCCCGACACCTGGGACAACATCGACGGCGACTTCTTGGAGGTCGAGGGCGCCCTTAACCGCGTGCGTGACCGTGAGCGCAAGGTGCAACAGGCCTTGCGTGACGAGTCGCATCGCAAGGACGATCTGGTCACGTACTTGGCACATGACCTACGCACCCCGCTTGCCAGTGTGGTGGGCTATCTTTCGCTGCTGCAAGAGGCTCCTGAGCTGCCGGTTGAGCAACGTGCGCACTTTACGGGCGTGGCTCTCGACAAGGCGCACCGGCTCGATGCACTCATCGAAGAGTTCTTCGATATCACACGCTTTGACTTCCACGATATCGTGCTCACGCGCGGCTATGTTGATCTGGGGTTGCTGCTGGCTCAGGTGGCTGACGAGTTCTATCCCATCCTCAACGAGCAGCATAAGGAAGCCCAAGTTGATATCCACGAGGACCTGACGGTGCTCGTGGATGGCGACAAGATGGCTCGCGTGTTCAACAACATCATGAAAAACGCCGTCGCCTATAGCTATGAGGGCTCGACTATCACGATTGAGGCCGGGCGCCAAGACGATGGCGGCGTGCGCGTTCGCTTTATCAATCAGGGCGATCCTATCCCTGCGGCTAAGCTCAAGGTGATCTTTGAGAAGTTCTATCGCCTGGATGCGGCGCGTGCGACCAATCGCGGTGGTGCCGGTCTGGGCCTTGCTATTGCCAAGGAGATCATCGCGGCACACGGCGGTACCGTTGCATGTGAATCGACGCCCGAACACACGATATTCACCATCGAGCTGCCCGCCGCATAGCCAGCGTGCCCTTACAAACACTTGACAATGCGCTCACGTGCATATGAGCCGCGATTTCTACTATCGATACTGCTGAATTGATATCGATGTGGAGGTATGCGGTATGACGGCTGCTGCGGCTGTGGAGCCCACGGAGCTTGAAGAACTCATGGAAGCGCAGGCCGAGGCCGCGCACGAGCGCGAGGTTGGGGATGCGACTCGCCCCACGGCAGAGGATCTTGCCGCCTCGCCGACGCGCATCGACGTCGAGGGCCTCGACCTGTTCTATGGCGACCATCATGCGCTCAAGGACGTGAATATCAAGATCCGCGACAAGCAGATCACCTCATTTATCGGGCCTTCGGGCTGCGGAAAGTCCACGTTGCTGCGCTGCTTTAACCGCATGAACGACGGCATCAAGGATTGCCGTATCGAGGGCAAGATTGCGCTCGATGGTCAAGATATCCTGGGCGATTACGACATCTGCCGTTTGCGCCAGCGCGTGGGCATGGTGTTCCAGCGCCCCAACCCGTTTCCCATGAGCATCTACGACAACGTCGCCTATGGGCCGCGCGGTATGGGTGTGCGCGACCGCGTCGTGCTCGACGAGCTGGTCGAGGACTCCCTTCGTCGCGCTGCGCTATGGGATGAGGTCAAGGACAAGCTCAAAGAGTCGGGTCTGGGTCTTTCGGGCGGCCAGCAGCAGCGTCTGTGCATCGCCCGCGCGCTGGCCGTGCAGCCCGACATTCTGCTGATGGACGAGCCGACCTCGGCACTCGACCCTGTGTCGACGCTGGTGGTGGAGCAGCTGGCCTGTGAGCTCAAAGAGACCTGCACGCTCGTGGTCGTTACGCACAATATGCAGCAGGCGGCGCGTATCTCCGATTCGGTCGCATTCTTTTTGCTGGGTGAGCTGGTGGAGCACGCGCCCACCGCGCAACTCTTCAAGAATCCGACCGATCCGCGCACGGCGGATTATTTGACGGGGCGTTTTGGCTGATACCATCTAGTAAAGGTACCTTTAGGGTTAAGATGCGGTCATGCCGGCCGCAAAGGGGTTCAACATGATCTATTACGTCGAGGACGATGACAACATCAGGGATTTGACGGTCTATGCGCTGCGCAAGCAGGGGATTGAGGCCGAGGGCTTTTCGTGCGACGGTGAGTTTAAGGCTGCCGTGGCGCGACGGGTACCCGATGCCGTCCTGCTCGACATCATGCTGCCCGATACCGATGGCTTGGCGATTATGCGTCGACTGCGTGCCGATCGCCTGACGGCGACGGTGCCCATCATGATGCTTACCGCCAAGGATACCGAGCTCGACAAGGTGGTCGCCCTCGACGGCGGTGCCGATGATTACCTCACCAAGCCGTTCAGCCTCATGGAACTCAC
>URTD01000196.1 GCA_900550735.1 uncultured Collinsella sp. | reverse complement strand
CGACGACACCCTGTGGGGTCGTGCCATTGAGTGCGGCCACTTGGAGGACCCCTGGAACGAGCCGCTCGACGACGCCTGGGTTATGACCAAGAATCCCGAGGACACGCCCGACACTCCGACGTATACCGAGATTGAGTTTGAGGCCGGCAAGCCCGTCGCCGTCGACGGTAAGAAGATGAAGCTCTCCGAGATCGTCATCGCCCTCAACAAGATTTCGGGAGACAACGGCTTTGGCCGTCTCGACCTGGTTGAGGATCGTCTGGTGGGCCTCAAGAGCCGCGAGTGCTATGAGGTTCCCGGAGCCCTGACGCTCATCACCGCCCACAAGGCGCTCGAGGACATTTGCGTCGAGGGCGACCTGCTCAAGACTAAGATTAAGCTCGAGCAGGATTGGGCCACCGCCGTGTACAACGGCCAGTGGTACAGCCCGCTCAAAAATGCGCTCGACGCCTTTATGGCCGACACCCAGAAGTTCGTGACCGGCACCGTCCGTCTGAAGTTCTTTAAGGGCAACTGTCATGTCGTCGGCCGCAAGAGCCCCTTCAGCCTCTACGACTACGGCCTGGCCACCTACGACCGCGACACCACGTTTGACGAGAAGGCCAGCGCCGGCTTTATCGAGATCGATACGCTGTCGCTCAAGACGTGGGCTAAGGTCCAGGGCCCCAGCTCCGCCGCCGCCCAGGCTTAAGCCTTCCTTTCCTTGGTATCCGCGCGGCCCATCCGCGTGATACATAACGGGCGCACGGGGTCCCTACCTTTCGTTATGCTTGCTGACACTTCTTAACATCGGTGGCCCCTACGTTCCGCCCGCATATATGATGCCGCGTCTGCGGCTGAGTCCGAGCCCCGCCGGGGTTGTCCGGTGGGGCTCCTTCTATCAATTTGGCGGCTCTGCACCTATATATGAGGAGTATCCATTATGTTCAATGCTATCGCGCATGCTTTACTTGCCCTCGCGCCCGAGTTCGATGCTGCAAGGGTCGAGGACGTCCCTATGAGCCTGAAGGCCTGGATCGATGGTTCGCAGGGCAACATCCGGAGGGAGACGTTGGGCGCCAAGTGCATGGCGCGTCACTTCTTTGCAAATTAGCAACATGTCCCCGCGCGCGGTGGGGAATGTGTAAAACTAGCGGTTGAAAAATCACTTTAGCGATATGGCGCATTGCTTTGGGCGCTTGTTTTGGTATTTGGAGAAAGGGGACGGTTCCATGGCTCTTTGGGGCGGTCGTTTTGAGGCGGGCGTGGCCGAGGTCACGCAGGAGTTTGGCGCGTCGTTGCCGGTCGACAAACATCTCTATAAGCAGGATATCGCCGGCTCTAAGGCGCATGCCAAGATGCTGGCGGCCCAGGGCATCATCAGTGCCGAGGATGAGCAGGCGATTGCCAAGGGCCTGACCGGAATCGAGCAGGATATCGATGCCGGCAACTTCACCTTCGATATCAACGACGAGGACATTCATATGTCCATCGAGAGCGAACTGACGCGCCGCATCGGCGAGGCCGGTAAACGCTTGCATACCGGGCGTTCGCGTAACGACCAGGTGGCGACCGATACGCGCCTGGGCGTCAAGGCGCTGGCCAAGGAGCTCATGGAGGCCAATCTTGAGCTGCGCCATGTGCTGGTGGATGCGGCCAAGAAGTACGACAAGGTGATTCTGCCGGGCTACACGCACATGCAGCATGCTCAGCCCGTGCTGCTCTCGCATCATTTGCTGGCGTATTCCTGGATGTTCGCGCGCGACTTTACACGCCTGAAGGCCGCCTTTGATGCCGCCGACAACTGCCCGCTGGGTGCTGCCGCGCTTGCCGGCACGAGCTATCCGCTCGATCGTCAGATGACGGCTGCCGAACTTGGCTTTGCGGGCGTGATTCCCAACTCGCTCGATGCGGTTTCCGACCGTGATTTCCTGCTCGATCTGCATTACGCCGGCTCCGTCATGGCCATGCACCTCTCGCGTCTTTCCGAGGAGATCGTGCTATGGTCGAGCTCCGAATTTGGCTTTATCACGCTTTCCGACTCGTACTCCACCGGCTCGTCCATCATGCCGCAGAAGAAGAATCCGGACATTGCCGAAAAGATTCGCGGCAAGACCGGCCGCATGTACGGCAATCTCATGGCGATGCTCACCATCATGAAGGGCATTCCGCTCGCCTACAACACAGATTTGTCCGAAGACAAGGAACAGGTTTTTGATTCGATCGACACGCTCCTCGACAGCCTCGCCATCGTGACGCCGATGATCGCCAAGATGAAAGTGAACGCAGAGCGGACGCGCCGCGCAGCGGACATGGGCTACGCCAATGCGACGGACCTTGCTGACTACCTCGCCAAGAAAGGCATTCCCTTCCGTGAAGCGCACCATATCGTGGGGTCGATGGTGAACTACGCCATCAAGCACAACAAGCGCCTCGACGACTTCACTATGGACGAATACCGTCAGTTCTCCGACAAGATTGAGGAGGATATCCGTGAGGAAATCTCGCTCGAAACCTGTGTGAAAGCACGCCGGTCATTCGGCGGCACGGCGCCCGAACGGGTCCGTGAACAGCTCGAACACGCCGATAAGGTTCTCTCTGAGGAAGCCAAAGCCCTCCAGGCTTAATGAGCCCCGCCTTTAGGGCGGCTCCATTCCCTCCCTCTTGGGTGCGGTCGTACGTCTTCCTCACACCGTCGTCGGCCGCACCCGTCTTTCTTTGAGCTTTCAGCATTGATCTGGGCTGCAGATGCTGCAGCCCGGCAGGACTTTTTCGTCTCGAAAAGTCTGGAGATACATCATGGAAACCGATCTTAATTTTTGGCTGCAGCTTTTCACTGTTGCCTTCTGCATCGGCCTCGGCGGCCGATACGGCG
>URTD01000195.1 GCA_900550735.1 uncultured Collinsella sp. | reverse complement strand
AAACACCCCAGATAAGATCGGCACCTTGCAGCCCAGCAGCCCAAGCAGAAGCGGCCATGGCACGCTTGCCATCGGGCTTAACCTCGAGCAGTTCAACCGCACCATCGGAAAGGCCAAGGAAAACACGCTTATTCTTAACGTCAACGCCGCCCTTGCCAAGCGAAACATCGGCCAGCGCAGCATCGAGCACACGCACGGTCTTGCCGGCAATCACGCAACGAGCAGGCGCGGTATCGGACGAAGCGAGCACATGACGCACGCAATCGAGCGCAGCCATCTGCGGATCCAGACGCATCTCCAGCTTGGAAATCTTGGCAGCATGAGTGACGAGCGACTCATCCTGCTCAGTCCACACGGCGGTGCCATCGGCAAGAGAAGGAAGCGTATCGGCAAGCAGTTTGCCGCCAAGCTCACCAAGCTCCATGGTCAGCGCCTCAGCATGCTTACCGGCAACCGACGTGGAGGCCTGGGCACAATAAGCACCAGTATCCACGCCATGCCCGATGCGCATGATAGAAACGCCAGCGACCTCATCACCAGCGAGAATCGCACGCTGAATAGGAGCAGCCCCACGCCAACGAGGCAGCAAGGACGCATGAACATTCACAATACCAAGCGGCGCCATATGCAGCACCTCATCGGGCAAAATGCAACCATAGGCAGCCACACAGAAAATATCAGCCTGGGCAGTTTGAAGCGCCTCAACAACCTCAGGCGTCATACGATTGGCCTCAACGACCGGCAACCCCAGCTCAAGCGCCTTGGCCTTAACAGGAGAAGGCTCAAGCTTCTTACCACGCCCACGAACAGCATCAGGACGAGTAACAACAAGCGCAATCTCGTTGCCAGCCGCAACAAGCGAAGTTAAAGAAGGCACAGCAAAATTGGGCGTACCCATAAACACAATACGCATAAAAGTTAGTCTCCTCTCAATAACGAGCCGAGACGGCTACAAAACAAAAGCGTTCCGGGTCGCAAACGCACCCAGTCGCAAGAACAGTTCAACAAGAACAAATATACCCAAAACCAAAGAAAGAGCCGCAATAAAAGCAGCTCTTCCAACAAAGCAATTATCAGCGAAGACGCCCCTCCCTGGCCCACGGCACCCGGGCGAGACAAGCAGCGTTAACGTAGTCCCCGGGGCCCCCGCCTATATCGTCCCGCGCGCAGTTTCGCAGCGCAGCGAGAATGTTTGAGCACGGGATGATATAGGCGGGTGCCCCGGGGACGGACAAACCTACTCCGTCTCGCCCGGTCGAGCGCCGCGGGCCAGGGCGTCCTGGTACTCCTTGACGGCCTTGAGCCTCTGCATGGGCTTCAGTCGCTCGAACATGGTGTTGCCGTGCAGGTGATCGATCTCGTGCTGCAGGCACACGCAGAACAGATCGCCCGAGGCCTCGTAGCGAATCAGGTTGGCGTCCAAGTCGTACGCCTCGACCACGACATGGTCGGGACGCTCAATCTCGCAGCTAATGCCGGGGATGGACAGGCAACCCTCGCTAAAGGGCACCAGACGGTCACTCTGCTCCACGATCACGGGGTTAATGAGCACGTAGGGGTCATAGTCGCTCTTGTCACTGTAATCGCAGTCGATGGTGACGAGCTGAACGAGCTCGCCAATCTGCGGGGCAGCCAGGCCGCAGCCGCCGTTCTCGAACATCATCTTCTTCATCTTCTCGGCAAGCGCCTCGATCGCCGGGGTGATCTCCTCGATGACGGCGCACTCCTGGCGCAGACGAGGGTCGGGCGACAGTACGATTCCGTTGGCTTCCATGGCCATCCTTTCGGGTTGTTACATCAAATCATAGGCGTCGACGTCAACGCTCACGCTCACGCCACGCACGGAGCCCACCTCTTTGAGGCAGGCGTCGATATCATCAGAGACATGGTACCCCACGGGCGACTTCACAAGCAGATGGAAGCGGTAACGGTCCTTGGCTCTCTCGATTACACACGAAGCCGGGCCCAGCACCTGCGGCACCGCGCTGCCCGCCCGCAAAAAGTCGGGCGCGGCGGCATGCCAACGGCGCTTAAGAAGCTTTGCAATGCGCCCGATGTAGTCCTGCGCGTCGTCTCGGTTCGCCGACCACACCAAAATGTTGACCAGGCGAACAAACGGCGGGTACAGCGCGTCGCGGCGCTGATCCAGGTCGTAGTCGGTAAAGATCGAACGGTCGTGCTCAGCGACGGCGCGAATTACCGGGTCATCGGGCAGGTAGGTCTGGATGATCACCTCGCCGGGACGATCGCCGCGACCGGCACGGCCCGCCACCTGTTCCAGCAGGTCGTAGGCGCGCTCCCCTGCGCGGAAGTCCGGCAGCTTGAGGGCGAAGTCGGCATTGACCACGCCCACGAGCGTGACCTCGGGAAAGTCGAGACCCTTTGCGATCATTTGGGTGCCCAGCAAAACGGCGCAATCGGCCGCATCGAATTGCTCGAGCAGCTTTTTGTGCGCATCCTTGCCGCGCGTGGAATCGGCATCCATGCGAATAATGGCGACATCCTCAGGAAGCATCTGGTGCAGCGCGTCCTCGATCTGTTGAGTGCCCAGACCCATTTTTGCCAGGTAGCGACTGCCACATTTGGGGCAACGGCTCGTGGGCGCGGGATACGGCTGCACGCGCCAAGACGAACCGCAGGTGTGGCACTGCAGCGTGTGTGTGCGCTCGTGATACGTAAGCGCGGTGGAGCAGTGGTTGCAGGTGGGCACGCAGCCGCATTCGCGGCACATCAGAAACGGCGCAAAGCCACGGCGGTTATGCAGCAGCACGGCCTTCTCGCGGCGCTCGACCACGCGCTCCAGGCCCTCCATCAGCGGTTTTGAGAACATGGAACGACTGCCGTGCGAGAACTCACGGCGCAGGTCGGCGATCCGA
>URTD01000194.1 GCA_900550735.1 uncultured Collinsella sp. | reverse complement strand
CGCAACTGGGGCGTGCCCATCCCGAGCTATACCTGCGCGGACTGCGGCGAGAAGGTCATGAACGACGCCACGCTCGACGCCGTCATCAAGCTCTTCCACGAGAAGGGCTCCGACGCCTGGTTCACCGACGCTCCCGAGAGCTACCTGGGCGAGGCCTGCGTTTGCCCCAAGTGCGGCGGCCATCACCTCAAGGCCGATAAGGACATCCTCGACGTGTGGTGGGACTCCGGCGTGTCCTGGAAGGCCGTCTGCGAGTACCGTCCCGAGCTGGAGTATCCGGCGGATGTGTATCTCGAGGGCTCCGACCAGCACCGCGGTTGGTTCCAGAGCTCGCTGCTCACTTCGGTGGGCGCCAATGGCCATGCTCCCTACAAGGCGGTCGTCTCGCAGGGCTTCACGCTCGACGGCCAGGGCCGCAAGATGTCCAAGTCGCTCGGTAATGTCATCGACCCCAATAAGGTCTGTGACGAGATGGGCGCCGACATCATCCGCCTGTGGGTTGCCTCCGTCGACACCAGCTCCGATGTTTCCATCGACCACGAGATCCTTGCTCGTACGTCCGATGCCTACCGTCGTTTCCGCAACACGCTGCGCTTCTTGCTCTCCGAGCTCGAGGGTCAGTTTGAGCCCGAGACCGACGGCGTCGCCTTCGCCGACCTGCTGCCGCTCGACAAGCTCATGGTTGCCCGCCTGACCCAGGTCCAGGCCGAGGTCGACGATGCCTACGCCAGCTACGAGTTCCCGCGTGCCTACCGTGCGCTTTACGACTTCGTGGTTACCGAGCTCTCCAACGTGTACCTCGACGCCCTGAAGGACCGTCTGTACTGCGAGAAGCCCGGCTCGCTCGAGCGCCGCAGCGCCCAGACTGTGCTCGCCGAGCTCTTCTCGATGCTCATGCGCGACCTTCAGCCGATCCTGTCCTACACGGTCGACGAGGCCATGGCCTATGCGCCCGCCGGCTGCGTCGATCACCAGAAGTACGCCGCGCTGCTCGATTGGTACAAGTCGCCCATCACGTTCGACGAGGCCAATGAGTTTGAGGGCGTGCTCGAGGCTTCACTCGAGCTCCGTAGCGCCGTGACCAAGGCCCTTGAGGATGCCCGCTCCGCCGGTACCTTCACCAAGAGCCAGCAGGTCCGCGTCAAGGCGGTCGTTCCTGCCGAGATGTATGCGCTGCTGACCGGCGACAAGGCCGTCGATCTGGCCGAGTTCTACATCGTCTCCGATGTTGAGCTGACCCAGGGCGAGGAGCTTTCCGTCGCTATCGAGGCTGCCGAGGGCGAGTGCTGCGACCGTTGCTGGAACTACCGCACCACCGTTGGCGAGTACAACGGCCACGCTCATATTTGCAAGCGCTGCGCCGATGCTTTGTAGGTTACGGCGTTCGTAGAACGCCGTAACCTACCGACGCTGCAAACGCCCCTAAGCGGCAATCTGACGTTCAATCGTCGGTCGCGTACCAAAGTACGCTTCCCTCCTCTTTCACGTCACCTTGCTCGCTTAGGGACGTTTTCGCTGTTGGTGACGATAACGCGGCGTTTCCATTGCTGGAGCTAGAGGCTTTCTTTCGACTTGCGTTTTTAGTCGAAAGCTATTAAGCGACATTCCGTTATTCGGAATGTCGCTTTCGTTTTTAGCTGGTTATTTCGCTTGCGTTGGTGGATATGTCGTGCGTTCTGCGTATGGCAATATAAGATAGTTCTTTGTATTAAACGTAATTCGATGATCTTGAGGGTAGGGGATTTCTTTGGGTCGTGCTGGGGATATGACGCCGCCTTTGCGTTGGCGGTTGGGTGTTGCTGGTGGGGTGGCGCTCGTTGTGCTGCTTGTTGACCAGTTGACCAAGCTTGCGGTTCGTGCCGTGGGCGATGCACTGCATGTGACCGTCATCCCCGGCGTGATCGACTTCCTGTTTGTCCGCAATATCGGCGCTGCCTTTAGCATGGGCGAGGGGCATGGCATCGCGTTTGCCGTGCTGGCGCTGGCGGTCATTGTCGCTATTGCCGTGTACCTCATTCGTGCACCCCAGCTCGCCCATCTTGAGGTTGTGGGCATGGCGATGGTTGCGGGCGGTGCTATCGGCAACGCTATCGATCGTTTGGCCTTTGGCTTCGTGACCGATTTTATTGCCACCACCTTCGTCGACTTCCCCGTCTTTAATGTGGCCGATATCGGCATTACCTTGGGCGTCGTGCTCGCCCTCTTCGGTTACATGTTCTTGAGCCCCGCTGCCCGTGAGGTCGATGCGACCGCCGAGCTTAACGCCCGTGACGAGGCCCGCGCTAAGCGCAAGGCCCAGCAGCGTGGGGAGCGTGCCCGCAAGATTCGCGAAAGGAATGAGCGCTAATGGCCGACATCCATATCCTTGTTGCCGACGATGCCGCTGGTCAGCGTCTTGACGCCTATCTGGGCTCCAATGACGGCTGCCCTACGCGCTCTTCCTGCGCGCATCTGATTGAGGGCGGTGCCGTATGTGTCAATGGCGAGACCTGCCTGTCTAAAAAGCATGCCGTGCGAGCCGGCGACCGTATTTCGGTCGATTTGCCCGAGCCGCACGATCCCACCGATGTGATTCCCGAGGCCATCCCGCTCGACATTCGCTATGAGGACGACTATCTCATTGTGCTCTCCAAGCAGCGTGGCCTGGTGTGCCATCCCGCCCGCGGCCACGAGAGCGGCACGCTTGCGAACGCCTTGGTCTACCACTGCGGTATCGATCATCTTGGTACCGTGCAGGGTGAGGACCGCCCCGGCATCGTGCATCGCCTGGATCGCGATACCTCGGGCCTTATGCTCGCGGCAAAAGACGACGACACCCAGCGCGCGCTTCAAAATCTCATTCGCATGCGTACGCTCGACCGCCGCTATATCACGCTTGTC
>URTD01000193.1 GCA_900550735.1 uncultured Collinsella sp. | reverse complement strand
TGGAGAAGAACGGCACGTTGGCCTCGCCGGCCACGGCCTTGGCCAGCAGCGTTTTGCCGGTGCCGGGGGAGCCTACCAGCAGCGCGCCCTTGGGGAGCTTGGCGCCGATCTCCGTGTACTTCTGGGGGTTGTGGAGGAAGTCGATGATCTCCTCCAGCGACTCCTTGGCCTCGTCCTGACCGGCCACGTCCGCGAAGGTGACGCCGGTGGATTTCTCCATGTAGACCTTGGCATTGGCCTTGCCCACGCCGCCCAGGCCGCCCATGCCGCCCAGGCCCATAGCGTCCAGGCCGGGGATATTGGGCATGCGCATCTTTTTGCCCTTCTTACCCTTCTTGCCCTTCTTGCCGCCGGCCTGCGCCTGATTGGCCATTGTGCGCATGCGGCCCATCATCTTGTTCATCTCGCCCCACTGCTTCATAAGGCTATTGACCTCGGTGGGGGTCACACCGGCGCCCTTGGCAATGCGGGCACGGCGCTGGCCGTTGATGATGGAGGGGCGAAGGCGCTCCTCCTTGGTCATCGACATGATAATAGCCTCGTTCTTGTCGAAGATGCCCTCGTCCAGGTTGCCGCCCATCTGGTTAAGCGCACGCTGGCCGCCGGGGAGCATGCCCAGGATGCCCTTCATGCCGCCCATCTTCTTGACGGCCTTCATCTGGTCGAGCATGTCGTTCATGGTAAAGCCCTCGCGCAGCATGCGCTCGGCAGCCTCGAGCTGCTCGGCGTCGGCTGCCTCCTGGGCCTTCTCGATAATGCCGACAACGTCGCCCATACCCAGAATGCGCTTGGCCATACGATCGGGGTAGAACGGCTCCAGCGAATCGGGCTTCTCGCCCATGCTCACAAACTTGATGGGCTTGCCGGTCACCTGGCGCACGGAAAGCGCGCCGCCGCCACGGGCGTCGCCATCGAGCTTGGAGATGATCACGCCGTCAAAGTCGGTGCGCTCGGCGAAGGTCGAGACGACGTTGACGATATCCTGGCCGGTCATGGCATCGACGACCATCAGCACCTGATCGGGCTTGACGGCCTTCTTGATATCCACGGCCTCCTGCATCATCTGCTCGTCGATCTGCAGACGACCGGCGGTATCGACGATGACCACATCGCGCAGGTGGTCGACGGCCTCCTGAATGGCGCCCTTGGCGATGTCGACCGGGTGCGCACCGTCGCCTCGGAAGACCGGGACACCGATCTCTCCGCCGAGCGTGGCCAGCTGGTCGGCAGCGGCGGGACGGTAGACGTCGCAAGCGGCGAGCAGCGGCGAGCGGCCCTGCTTCTTGAGCAGGTAGGCAAGCTTTACGGCCGCCGTGGTCTTACCAGAGCCCTGCAGGCCCACGAGCATGATGACGTTGGGGATGCGGTTGCTAAAGACGAGCTTGCTCTCGGTGGAGCCGAGCATCTCGGTGAGCTCGTCGAGCACGATCTTGACGACGTTTTGCGCCGGCGACAGCGACTCCATGACCTCGGCGGTCATGCAGCGCTCCTTGGTCTTGGCGACAAACTCCTTGACGACCTTAAAGTTGACGTCGGCCTCGAGCAGCGCCATGCGAATGTCGCGCATGGCCGAGGTGATATCGGCCTCGGTCAGTTTACCCTTGCCGCGCAGGCGGTCAAATGTGTCGTTGAGGCGATCGCTCAGGGAATCAAACACTAGTCACTCCTTAATTGGACTCGCCCACCAGGGCGCGGCAGAAATCTTTGGCATTAAACTCCTGCAGGTCATCGACCTGCTCGCCCACGCCGATGCGCAGGATCGGGAGCTTGAGCTTCTCGGCCACGGCCATGGCGATACCGCCCTTTGCCGTGCCGTCGAGCTTTGTCATGATAATACCGTCCAGGCCAAGCGCCTCGTTAAACTCGAGCGCCTGGTTCAGACCGTTTTGGCCCGTCGCGGCATCGATCACAAGCACGACCGAGACCGGCATGGGACCGGCGGCCATATTGGCGGCGCGCTTACGGGTCACATTGACCACCTTGGCGAGCTCGCGCATGAGCTCGGGGCTCGTGTGCAGACGGCCGGCGGTATCGATGAGCACCAGGTCGCTGCCGCGCCTATCGGCCTCGTCGAGCACGTCGTAGCAAACACTTGCCGGGTCGGAGCCGCGATCGCGCTTGATGACGGGAACGCCGGCGCGCTGGCCCCACACATCAAGCTGCTCGATGGCGGCGGCGCGGAAGGTGTCGGCCGAACCGATCACCACGTTCTTGCCGCGGGCAGCCATGGCGCTCGCGATCTTACCGACCGTCGTGGTCTTGCCGGCACCGTTGATGCCCACAAACAGCACGCAGCTCGGCGTATCGGAGAACGGATCGCGCTCGATGGGCACAAAGTGCTGCTCAAGCTGCTCGGCCAGAGCGCGGCGAAGCTGCGGAGCGGTCTTGAGGTTCTTCTTGGCCGCGGCATCGCGCAGGTCATCGGAGACCTTGATAGCGACCTCGGCGCCCATGTCACCCATTACGAGGGTGTCCTCCAGGTCCTCCCAAAAATCCTCGTCGACCTCGCCGCCAAAGTAGAAGACCTCGTTGAGGGCCTCGCGGCTGCGCTCAAGTCCGCGCGAGAGAGCATCGAAGAATCCCATTATGCATTCACGACCTTTCCGGTTTCGCGATCGAGTTTTTGCGAGACGACGCGACTGACGCCGTCGGCTTGCATCGAGACGCCATAGAGGACGTCAGCGTCCTCCATAGTACGGCGCTGATGCGAGATAACCAAGAGCTGCGTATCGGAACGCAACACATCGAGTGCGCCGATGAGCTTGGACAGGTTGGCGTCATCGAGCGCCGCCTCGACCTCGTCCAGCACATAGAACGGCACCGTGCGCGTGCGATACACAGCAAAGAGCAGGGCGAGCGCCGTCAGGCTCTTCTCGCCGCCCGACATGAGAATACTCTTGGT
>URTD01000192.1 GCA_900550735.1 uncultured Collinsella sp. | reverse complement strand
ATGATCACGGGAATCCAGCCGTAGCGCTCGTAGTACAGATAGTGGACGGCCTCGGGCAGCTTGTCCTGCTTGACGGTAATCGTCAGCTGGTCCTCGCATTGCCACTCGACCTTCTCGATGCAGCCCGGAACGGCGCGGCGCAGGGCCTCGACATGGCTCTCGCAGCGACGGGCATACACCTTGTTCTCAGTTTCAATCATTCGTTACTCCACCTCGCTCTGAGCGGTCTCGGTACCGAACACAGCGCGGTACATCGGCGTCGCGTGAAGTTCCTCGGTGTTCTGCTCGAGTACGATGCCGGTCGCGGTCTCCACACCGTGCACGAGAGGCAGCGGGGTGGCGATGCCAAACCACAAGATCATGACAGCCAGGATGATTTCGGGGATAAGCATGAGCGCCGGGGCCTCATGCTTGCCCATGCCCTGGGGCGCATGGCCGAATACCGACTTGAGTGCGATGCGGGTGAGTGCGGAGATGGCCACGGTAAGACCGAGGGCGACCACGACGACCAGCCACATGGGACCGGCGGTAACACCGGCGACAAAAGTCAGGAACTCAGAGATAAACATGCCAAAGGGCGGGAAGGCACCAAGGCCGAGCAGCGCCAGGACGGCGAGCGCGGCGGTTGCGGGGGCAACCTCAACGACGCCCTGGATCTTGGCCAGGCTACGCGTGCCAAAGGCGTGCTGGATGTTGCCGGACACGCAGAAGGCAAGCGTCTTGGTAAAGCCGTGGAACACGCAGTGCAGCAGGGCCGCGGCGATACCCAGCGGGCCACCGATACCCAGGCACAGGGCGATAACGCCCACGTTCTCCACAGACGAGTACGCAAAGCGGCGCTTGAGGTCGTCCTGGCGAAACATCGAAAGTGCAGCCACCAAAATGGACAGCGTGCCGACGATCAGCAGCAAAAGCTGCGGATACTCGGCGCCCACGGCCTGGATAGTAAAGCCGTAGAAGCGCATGATCACGAGCATGGCGCACTTAAGCAGCACGCCCGAGAGCAGGGCCGAGACAGGGCTCGGGGCCTGGGAGTGGGCATCGGGCAGCCAAGTGTGCATGGGGAACAGGCCGGCCTTGGTGCCAAAGCCGATCACGATAAACGCAAAGGCGAGGCGCATGAGCGTCGGGTCGAACTGGTCGGCATACGGCAGCACGCACGACAGGAACGCGGCCTCGTGGGCATTGGGAATCACGTCGGCGGCGTTGGCGTAGATCAGCAGCGTACCGAACAGGCCAAAGGCCACGCCGGCGGTGCAGACCATCGCATACTTCCAAGAAGCCTCGAGGGCCGTCTTGTTCTTGTAGATACCCACGAGGAACACGGTGGAAAGCGTGGTTGCCTCCACGGCGGCCCACGTGAGGATCATGTTGTTGGACAGGCACGCGAGCAGCATGGTAAACACAAACAGGCTAAACAGCGCAAAATACTGCTTGGCGCGCTCGGCGGGCATGGAGCCCTCCTCGATATCGGCCTTTACATAGGGCAGCGAGAACAGCCCCGTAAGAAAACCGATAAAGCCGATGAGCAGCACAAAGATGGCGCCCAGCGAATCGAGGTGAAACCACAGGCCAAGAGCGCTCGCGGTGTCGCCGCTCATAAGGACGTCACCGGCCGTCACAATCGACAGCACCAGGACGGCTGCGACGGAGACCAGGTTGAGACCGGCAAACACGTTATAGGACGTGTTCTTGGGCAAAAACGCCATGACCAGCGAGAACACCAAAGGAGTCGCGAGCAGGGCGAGAATCAACGTTTCCATGGACTACCCCCTCAGCTCGGACAGGTCGCGCGCATCGAGCGAGTGGGAGTCGTCCCAAATGCGACGCACGACGATGGACATGATGATGACGGCAAAGATGGCGTCGGTGGCGATACCGATCTCGATGATCTCGGGAGCGGTGGGGGCCAAAAGCGCGAGCGTCACATGGCTGCCGTTTTCCATAAGGCAGTATCCAAAGATCTGCTTCATGATGTTGCGCTGCGAGATGATGCAGGTGAGGCCCACAAAGAAGTGAGCGAAGCTAATAGCGAGCGCAGGCGTTGCGACCTCGGCCGTGGGCAGGCTGATCTGCGTCACGACGGCAAAGCAGATCGCAACCTCGACGGCGATGATGCAGATGGCCCACGCGGGCTTAAGGCCGGCCTTGAGCGATGCGTCGCTCGGCTCGCCCATCTTCTTGTATGCGCGGTTGAGGATATAAGGGACCAGGACGACCTTGGTGATAAAGGCAGATCCAGCCCACATAAGCAGCTCCTGCGCACCGGTGGTGACACCGAGCGTGGCGAGCAGTCCCACGAGCACCAGCGACTGCACCGCATACCAGCTGATGGCGTGCTTGATGTTCTTTGAGACGACCACCATGGTGGACGTGACGATCAGAAGGCCGCCAAGGATGTTGACGATCGAATAACCCATGTCGTTCTACCTCCTAACCGATCCAGCTGGCCGAAAGCGGGCCGCTGACGATAACCATGATGATGAGCACGATGAACACAAACGCCATCGCGCGGGGAAGCGGGGCTCCCGCAGCGACCTCTTCGCTCGGCTCGCCGGGCAGGCAATAGCCCATCCACTTGAGGAACCAGGCGAAGGTGGCGACGGTCTCAGCGACCATGATGCACACGAGCACCAGGATCGCGACGTTGCCGGCACCCACAGAAAAGCCACCGGCGATGATCTGGAACTTCGAGAAGAACGTGTTCATGGGCGGCACGCCGGCAATGGCGAGCGCCGCGACACCAAAGCCCACGCCCGAGATCGGGTACTTCTTTACGATGCCGCGAAGCTTGGGCAGCATACGCGTGCCGAGCGTAAAGGAGAACGAACCGGCGATCAGGAAGAACAGCGTCTTGGCGAAAGCGTGGTTAAAGATGTGGCACACGGCGCCATCAAAGGCCAGCT
>URTD01000191.1 GCA_900550735.1 uncultured Collinsella sp. | reverse complement strand
GGCGAACTCGGGGTTGTTGATGATGATGCCGATGGCCTTGGCGGTGTCCATGGAGGAGCCGCCACCGATGGTCACGATAGCGTCAGCCTCGGCGGCCTTGAAGGCCTCGACGCCGTCCTTGACGTTCTGAATCGTGGGGTTGGGCTTGATCTCGGAGTAGAGGCTCCAAGCGATGCCGGCGGCGTCGAGCTCGTCGGTCACCTTAGCGGTAACGCCAAACTTGACCAGATCGGGGTCGGAGCAGACGAAGATCTTCTTGTAGCCGCGACGCTGGAGCTCGCCGGGGATCTCCTTGATGGCGCCGGAACCATGATAAGAGATGGTATTGAGAACGAAACGATTAGCCATTGATAGCCTCCCATCGTGTGCGGGGCATCCATTACGCCCCACGCTATGAGTCCCCTCCTAACGCTTTTGAAACAAAAAACGCGTGAGAACGTCAAACTATTTAAAGCGTTTCAACAGATGATGAAAAATAATGCGGCGAAGGGACAGCCCCTTTGCCGCATTCGGTTACTTTCGGCAGCCCTCTTTCCAAGCCTCGGCCGCAACCTTCCAGCGTAAGCGCAAGTCGCGCTCGCGGTCGATGAACATGATGGCAAACGCGACAAACAGCAGCAAGCTCGCCACGACGATGGCGTGCAGGCCCATGCGCTCAATACACCAGTTGCCCAACACGGCGCCAAACACAAAGGTAAAGATCACGCCAAAGTACAGCAGGCCGTTTTCCAAAAAGCCGCGCCTGTGGGTGATGATGTAATCGTCCACGTTTTGCAGCGCGTTGCGCAAGTTGCCGATGCACATGGTCGTAGCGATGCCGTGACCGTGGATCTTGCGGAAGCTCTCGACCTGCATGCCGCAGGCAAACGAGGTGAGGCAGTTGGCGAGCAGGTTGAAATTGCCGCCGGGGATAAAGCTCACGCCCAGCAAGATAACGGCTTCAAAGAACACCGTCACTTGGCGCCAGTGAATCACGCTGCCAAACCGTTCGTGTACCAGGTCGGCAAGCATAATGCCCACGGCAAACGACACCACGGGGAAGAAATAGCGTCCCGCAAGTGCCCAGTTGCCCTCCGAGATGCTCACGCCCACGAGCAGGATGTTGCCTGTCTGCGCGTTGGCGAAAACATGATCGCGCCCAATGTACGAATAGACGTCCATAAAGCCACCGGCGAGCGCCAAGATAATGCCAAGCTCGATGGACTCTGATATCTGTTTGGCACGCTGCATCGTCGTGCATCCTCCTTGTTGACGACCCTCTCGTGCGTTGGCGGAAACATAACCGCCGTTCATACTGTAACCCATTGACAACATGGCGTGCGCGCGAGACGGGTTCTCCAACGCGCAGATACACAGTCTGGAAACAAACGACTGGCTCAGCGACGCTCTCACTCACCAGCTCATGTACTCCACCAGTCTTTTTAGCGCCGTCCCAAAAAGACTGGTTACAATTACGTGCAACATACAGACACCGGGAGGGATCGTGGCAAAAAAGCCTCAGCACGCTCAGAACAGCCAACGCGAACAGCAGGGCAAACAGGGCCAGCAGCAAAAGCGCGGCGGTAAGGCGCAGGGCTCGCGACCCACGCATGCCTCTGCAGCGCCCGCCCCTGGCGCCCGGGCCGCGATAAGTTCCTCCCCGTCAGCCGCGCCGACATGGATGCGCGCGGCTGGGACCAGTGCGACTTTGTCTACATCTGCGGCGACGCCTACGTGGACCACCCCAGCTTTGGTATGGCCATCATCAGCCGCGTCCTCGACGCGCACGGCTACAAAGTGGGCATCATCTGCCAGCCCGACTGGACCGACCCCGCCAGCATCACGGTGCTCGGTGAGCCGCGCCTGGGCTTTTTGGTCAGCGCCGGCAACATGGACTCCATGGTCAACCACTATTCGGTGACCAAGCACCGTCGCCATACCGACGCCTATACCCCCGGTGGCGAGGAGGGGCACCGCCCCAATCGTGCCGTCACGGTCTACGGCAACCTCATCCGTCAGACGTTCAAGGACGCTCCCATCATCATCGGCGGCATCGAGGCAAGCCTGCGCCGCCTGGCTCACTACGACTACTGGCAGGACAAGCTCAAGCGCTCGGTACTGCTCGACTCGGGCGCCGACATCCTCATCTACGGCATGGGCGAGCACGCGATTGTCGAGATCGCCGACGCGCTCGACGCGGGACTGCCCGTCGATCAGATCACCTATATCAACGGCACCGTCTACCGCACGGGTTCGCTCGACGAGGTCTACGACTACGACCTGCTGCCCAGCTGGGACGACCTTACCGCCGACAAGCTCAACTACGCACGCAGCTTCAATGTGCAGCAGCAGAATATGGACCCCATCACCGGACACCGCCTGGTAGAGCCCTACCCCAACAGCGTCTATGTGGTGCAGAACCCGCCATCGGCGACGCTCACCACCGATGAGATGGACGAGGTGGCCGAGCTCCCCTACGCACGCGATTGGCATCCCGACTACGACGCGGCAGGCGGCGTGCCGGCCTTTGCCGAGATCAAGTTTTCCATTAGCTCCAACCGTGGCTGTTTTGGCGAGTGCTCGTTTTGCGCCCTCACCTTCCACCAGGGGCGCGTGCTGCAGATGCGCAGCCACGATTCGATCATGCGCGAGGCCGAGCTGCTCACGCGCGATCCCGAGTTTAAGGGCTACATCAACGACGTGGGCGGACCGACGGCAAACTTTAGCCGCCCTGCCTGCGACAAGCAGCTCAAGCACGGCGTGTGCAAGAACAAGCGCTGCCTGTGGCCGAGCGTATGCAAGAACATGGTGGTCGACGAGAGCGGCTACACGCAGTTGCTGCGCGACCTGCGCCAGCTGCCGGGCGTCAAGAAGGTCTTCGTCCGCAGCGGCATCCGCTTTGACTACACCATGGCCGATGCCTCGGACGAGTTTTTGCGCGAGCTGCTGGAGCA
>URTD01000190.1 GCA_900550735.1 uncultured Collinsella sp. | reverse complement strand
CCGCTGCCGTAGGAAGACGAGGTGGCAAAGCGCGTGCCCGTCGGGGCGGCAGCAGATGCGACCTGATCATCGGTGATGGCGGCCATGGTGCCGGTGCCGGTAAGCTCGGCCTCGCGTCCGGTCGCCTCGTCACCGGCGCGCAGCAGGAGCGCGACGATGATAAAGCTCGCCAGCAGAGAGGAGCCGCCCTGGCTCATAAAGGGCAGAGTGACGCCGGTCAGCGGGATCAGGCGGGTTACGCCGCCAACGATCAAGAAGGCCTGGAAGCTGATGGCGGCCGTAAGGCCTGTGGCACTAAAGGCGGCGAGGTCGGATTTAGCGCGGGCAGCCGTGGTGAGGCCACGCACGGCAAAGAGCATAAACAGGATGAGCACGGCGCCGCCGCCCAAAAGGCCCATCTCCTCGCCGATAGCCGAGAAGATAAAGTCGGACTCGACGACAGGGATGTTGTTGGCCATGCCGTTGCCGATGCCAACACCGACCAGACCACCATCGGCAAGCGAGAAGAGCGACTGGACGATCTGGTAGCCCTGGCCCTGGGCGTCCTTAAACGGATCGAGCCAAACCTGGAAACGCACCTGAACGTGAGACAGGAACTTGTAGGCGCCCACGGCTCCAACGGCTAAGAGCGCAAGGCCGATAACGACATACGAAAAGCGCCCCGTGGCAACGTAGAGCATCAGCAAGAAGATGGTGTAGAACAGTACGGCAGAGCCCAGATCGCGTTCGAAGACGACGACGAGCAGGCACACACCCCACACGGCAAACAGCGGCAGCAGCAGTCGCAGGCGAGGGATCTTAAAGCCCAGAATCTTGCGGTTGGAGATGGAGAGCAGCTCGCGGTTCTCGGCCAGGTAGCCGGCCAGGAACAGGACGATAAAGACCTTGGCGAACTCGCCGGGCTGGATGGTAAAGCCCGCGATGCGAATCCAGAGCTTGGAACCCGAGATCGTGGTGCCGATAAAGATGGGCAGCATCAGCAGAATGATGCCGATGATGCCAAAGGTGTACTTGTAGCGCATGACCACGTCGAGGTTCTTAACCAACGCGAGCGTCCCCACCATCAGGGCCACCGAGACAAACAGGATGATGAGCTGTGAGATCGCGAGAGCGGGTGCGAGACGCGTCACGAACGTGATACCGATGCCCGAAAGCACAAAGACAATGGGCAGGATGGCGGGGTCGGCACCGGGCGCCAAGATGCGCACGGCAATGTGGGCCGCGGCAAAGGCGGCAAAGAGGCCGATCGGTACGGCGAGCGTCTCAAAGGAGATGGCAGCGCCCGCGGTGAGGACGTACATCGCATACAGCAGGATGACGGGGAACGCCGAGGCGATGAGCAAGAGCAGCTCGGTGTTGCGGCGACTCATAAGCGGCACTCCCTTTCTAATTCTTATCGGAGGCTTCGGCCTCGGCGGACTGTTCGGCGGTTTTCTCGGAATCTGATTCGGAGGTCGATCCCTGATTGGTGTTGTCGCGAATCGTTTGCGCGTCGATCACCTGGCGGGTCTGCTCCTCGTCGATCTGGTGGCGGTACTTGGATATCGTGTCCTGCGCATCGTCGACACTTGTTTGCGGAATGCCCGCCTTGAGGCGGTTTTGCGTGTCTTCGGGCAGGTCGGACAGCTTGATGCTGGTTTCGCTTTCGAGCCAGTGGAGCTTGAGTCCGAGTGGCTTGCCGGGCAGGCCGCGCCAGACGGCGACATTGCCCTGGTAGGTACCCAGGTAGTACGAGCCGGTGACACCCGTGTAGGCCCAGATGCCAGCTGCCAGCACAAAGACGAGGGCCAGGATGGCGGCGATAGTAACGTTGCGGCGACGCACGCGTTGCGCCTCGCGCATAACGCCATCGTCAACCAGGTCAACGACTACTACGGTCACGTTGTCGTGGCCGCCGGCAGCAAGCGCCGCGTCCACTAGGTTGTCGACGCAGATTTGCGCGGTTGAGGACTGCGTGGCGATGTTCTCGATATCGCTATCGGGAATCATGCTCGAAAGGCCGTCGGAGCACAGGATCAGGCGGTCGCCTTCCTCGATATGCAGGGTGAAGTGGTCGGCATACATGGCGGGGTCCGAGCCCAGCGCACGGGTGATGACCGAACGGTTGGGGTGGACGCGAGCCTCGTCTGCCGTGATCTCGCCAGCGTCCACGAGCTCCTCCACGTAGGAGTGGTCGCGGGTCACGCGGATGAGCGTGCCCTCGTGGAGCAGATAGGCGCGAGAGTCGCCCACGTGGGCGATGGCGAGCGTGTCGTTTTCGATGTAGGCGCAGGTGGCTGTGCAGCCCATGCCTGGCTTGCCCAGGCCGTTCAGGGCCGCCTCGATTACGGCGGCGTTGGCTGCCTCGACGGCTGCGGCCAGGCGTGCTGCGTCGGCGGACTGTGGGGCCGTCTTGGCAATAGTCTCGACGGCGATGGAAGAGGCTACCTCGCCGGCAGCGTGACCACCCATGCCGTCGCATACGCAAAAGAGCGGCGACTGCACCAGGTAGGAATCCTCGTTGTGCGGGCGCACGCAGCCAACGTCAGAGCGGGCGCCCCACATGAGTTGCGTGGTGGTGCCGGCATCATAGGTCGAGTCGGTCTCGATGCGTTCCTCGGTCAGGGGCTCAAAGCTCATGGTCGAGCCGGGGTCTTTGAGCTTGGCCTCAACGGCGGCAACGTCGATCTCGGCAGTGTCACCGGGAGAGACGGTGTCGGTCTCGGCGTTTGATTCGGAATCGCCGGTGTCCGGGGAGTCGGGCTCCTCGGACACGCGGGCGGTCGACTCGTCATCTTGCGGGCTGACGTCTATAGGCTCGGGCGTCGCAAAGTGCGACGGCGCGGGCGTGTTTTGCGACTGGGCGGCGGGCTCGGCCACGGCATCGGACTCGCTTGCGGGCGCAGGCTGCGGGGTCTTGGGTGCAGGGCCGTCCTCGGGGGATGTCCCCGCCTCGGGCGCCGGCGTAGACGCGGGCGCAAC
>URTD01000189.1 GCA_900550735.1 uncultured Collinsella sp. | reverse complement strand
TGTCCGGCCAGCTTTTGCTTGGGCGTGAGCTGGAAGACGTCGTCGATAGCGCCGGTCGCAAAGATAACGGTAAAAGAAAGCGCAAGTATGGGGTAGCTGATGTGCAGACGGGGGTGGGGCACCAAAACGGGCGGCCAACCCAGGTACCAGGTGCCTAGGATTTGCACAGTGCAGGCGACGACCAGGCCCAAAAACACCGCCGTTCCGCCCAAACGCGGGATGGGCTTGGTGTTGATGCGGCGCTTAGAAGGATAGTCGACGGCGTCGAGCTTGATTGCCAGGCGCTTGACCAGGGGTACCGTGAGGAAGGTTGTGATAAAGGCCGCCGCTGCCACGCATAGGTACGGTATGTAGCTCGGGGATGAAGCCATGAATCTAAAAACCGCCAAGCGTCGAAGGAAAAGGTCAGAAGAACGCCATGCGCAAAGGGCATAGCCGAACTATGATACTCGACCAAGGGGGGTGCATGGAATTGCACGCAGCGATAATCACGCGCTTACCAGATATTGGGATGTTGTCGATGGCTTGTCGGGATGCCGGCGTGGATCCATATGGACTGTAATGGCAATTTTCGGCAAAAGAAAACCACCCCCCACGTTACGAAAATGAACCCACCTAAAACAGGTGGGTGCCCTCATCGACTGTTCCAGCGTC
The DNA here is from genome assembly GCA_900550735.1 of uncultured Collinsella sp. Classification (GTDB taxonomy): domain Bacteria; phylum Actinomycetota; class Coriobacteriia; order Coriobacteriales; family Coriobacteriaceae; genus Collinsella. Next base: position 2,441 of record URTD01000189.1, on the reverse strand, counting down.
CTTAACAACGAAGGATACCTGTACTAGGTACGACTGTGTGGGCTCCCTAAATAAACGCGACGGTTCACCCAGTTGCTCCGCGGGGGGCGGAATACCTACATCATAAAGCGGCACTTTATCGATTCCAGTCTTGACATTACAAAAATCGTGTCGGACGATTACGGCGCTTTGGGCTCGAGCCGTCTGTGGGGTTGATCCCTTTACGTTTGAGCTGCTGAATCGTTGTTTTGGAGCATGGTTTTATGCCGACGTCGTTGACCGAACTTTTTTCGCCCGCCTGCCATTTGTGTCCGCGCCGTTGCGGTGCGGCGCGCGATGAGGGCGCGCACGGCGTCTGCGGTGCTAACGACACGCTCAAGGTGGCCCGCGCCGCGCTTCATATGTGGGAGGAGCCGCCTATCTCGGGCGAGGCCGGTTCGGGCACGATCTTCTTTAGCGGCTGCTCGCTTAAATGTATCTACTGCCAGAACCACGAGATCTCGACCGGCAATTTTGGCCTTGAGATTTCGCCTGAGCGCCTGGTCGAGATTATGCTGGAACTGCAGGACCAGGGTGCCAACAACATCAATTTGGTGACGGCGACGCACTATGCGCACCTGTTGCCTGCCGCGATTGCCGCGGCACGGGCGCGCGGACTGGTTATCCCAATCGTCTACAACACGAGTGGTTACGAGCGCGCGAGTGCCGTGGCGGCGCTGGGCGACCTGGTCGATGTGTGGCTCACCGACTTTAAATATGCCGATGCCGGGCTTGCGCAGTCGCTCTCCCATATAAAGGATTACCCGCGTGTGGCCGTGTCGGGTCTGGCCCAGATGGCGCGCGAGATCGAGCGCCGCGGGGGAGAGTTGGTGGACGAGGACGGGCTTATGAAGCGTGGCATGATCGTGCGTCACCTGGTGCTTCCGGGGCATGCAGACGATTCGTGTCGCGTGCTGGACCTGGTGTGGCAGACGGTGGGCGACGTGCCGATCTCGGTTATGAACCAGTACACGCCCAATGCGCTCATGCGCGAGCAGGGCGGCGACCTGGCACGCGCCGTGACGCGTGAGGAGTACGAGCAGGTGCTCGACCATGCCGACGACCTGGGTTTTACGACGATGTTCTGGCAAGAGGGCGGCGCGGTAGACGAGAGCTTTACCCCGGCCTTCGACACCACCGGTGTTCTTACCAGCGCAAAGTAGAGCGCACGCTGATGATTTTTCTGGGACGGGGATTAAAAAATCATCGAGAGGATTGCTTGCTCGAACAGTAGTCAAAAAAGCCGCGTCCCAAAAAGACTGGGTATTGGGCGTTGACAGTTGGCGAGCCGTAGGTAAAATATCAACTTGTCCTGGGGACGTAGCTCAGTTGGGAGAGCGCTGCCGTCGCATGGCAGAGGCCGAGGGTTCGACTCCCTTCGTCTCCACCCTTGGATTTGATAAGCCGCTGACATTGTGTCGGCGGCTTTTTTTAAAAGAAAGGGCTTTACCATGGCCGAGCTTGAGTCCCAACCATTGTCCGACGAGGAGCGCGCTGAGTTGGAAGAGCTCCGCGCCGAGAAGGCCCGCCGCGAGGCTCGGGAAGAGGCCCGTCGCGAGCGCGAGGAGCTGGCTGCCCTGCGTGCCGAGCGTGCCAAGGCCGAGGAGGTCGCCGCGAACGCCGCATCCGCATCGGCGCCCGCGCCTGCACCCAAGCCCGCTGCTGCGAAGCCTGCACCTGCCGCGCCCAAACCTCAGCCTAAAAAGGCCGCTCGTCCCAAGTCCGACGAGCCCAAGTCGAGCCGTGACGAGATGACCTTTGCCCAGCGCATGGTTACCTCCAAGGAGCCTACGGGCGAGAACGAGATCCCTGGCATGGCGCCGGCTCAAAAAATCATCATTGTCCTTGCCCTCATCGCGTTTGTCATCTTTATGGGCTACACGATCCTGACCAGCATGGGCCTGCTCTAACCGATTTGCATCGGGCGTCATGTCCGCATCCTCTGCTCTCGTCTAACCCTCAAATTCTGTACCACACATCCGAAAGGTCGCCCCATGGCTTTGACCGACATCTCGCATCCCACCGACATTGCAATGCTCACCGATCTGTACGAGCTCACTATGGCCCAGGGCCTGTGGGAGAGCGGCAAGGCCAATGAGCAGGGTTGTTTTACCGCGTTTTACCGCGACCATCCCTTTGGCAGCGCCTATGCCGTCATGTGCGGCACCGCCGAACTGCCCGAGCTGGTCGAGAATCTGCGCTTTACGCCCGAGGACATCGACTACCTCGCCTCGCTCCAGGCCCCTGCCGGCGGCGCGATGTTCAAACCTGGATTCCTCGACTACCTGCGCGATTTTCGTGCGCATGTAAACATCGACGCCGTGCCCGAGGGCGAGCTCGTCTTTCCGCGCGAGCCCATGGTGCGCGTCACCGGCCCCGCGCTGGAGTGCCAGCTGCTCGAGACGGCGCTGCTCAACATCGTC
>URTD01000188.1 GCA_900550735.1 uncultured Collinsella sp. | reverse complement strand
ACGGCACGGTCGCTCAGCGCCATGGCTGCCGTCTGGAAACCCAGCTTTTTCAGGCGTTCCAGCCCTGGATGGGGCCAATCCGCCGCTCTTTCCCCGATGCGCGTCCAAGGCACCTGGAAAACCGTGCCCATGCTCACGCGGACCGAGCGACGGTACAGCGGGTCACAGCAAGTGGGGCTCACCAAAATGCCATCGACGTTCAGCGCAGCCGCCGAGCGGAAAATCGCGCCAACATTGGTGTGGTCGACAATACCCTCAAGCACGCACACGCGCACCGGACGATCCCCCGCCGCCTCGACGACGCCGCCCAAGAACTCATCAACCGGAATCTGACGCGGGCGACGGAACGCCGCCAGCGCGCCGCGCGTCACGTTAAAGCCCGTCAACTGCTCCATGAGCTCCATGGAGGCCACGAACACGGGAACCGGACCCGCTCCCTCGCGCACGACAAGCTGGTCAAACAGCGGCATCATCTGGTCGAGCCAGCGCTCGCCCAAAAGAAAGCTCACCGGCTGGTATCCGGCACGCACCGCGCGCTCGATAACCTTGGCGCTCTCGGCGATAAAGATGCCCTTTTGCGGCTCCAGCACACAGCGCAGCTCGCGCTCGGTCAGCCGCACGTAGGCATCGAGCCGCTCGTCCTCGAGCGAATCAATTCGCAGAACCTCAACGGCATCAGTCATAGCAGCCAGCCCACACCCTTCTTTACAGCACATCTATACCAAACGAGGCGACGCTAAGCGCCGCCCCATGCATTCAATCAACCCGATGATACCGTTCACGCCAGACGATTTACGCCTCAACGCGATGATACGTCACGAACTCATAATCGACGCCCTCGTCACCCTCACCGGCGGCAATCGTCGCGACCCCGCTACGCTGCGCAATCTCCCACGCGGGATCGGCGTCCAAGTCGGGAAAGTACGTGTCCACGGGATGGACGCAGTGGTCATGAGTGACCTCGGCCTCCACGCAGTACGGCAAAAACTGCCGATAGACATCGCCGCCACCGATCACCCAGGCAACGAGCTCATCGGCAACCGCAGAGAGCGCTTCGTCAACGCTATGCACCACGTCGACGCCCTCGGGGGCAAAGCTCTCGTCGCGGGTAAGCACGATATTGCGGCGGTTCTTGAGCGGACGCCCGCCGGGAAAACTCAGCAGAGTCTTGCGCCCCATAATGACCGGGCAACCTTTGGTGCACGCCACAAAATGGCGCATGTCAGCACGATTGGACACCACCATGTCGCCCTCGCACCCAATACCCCAATCGTCACACACGGCGACGATAGCAGATAGCTTACACGTCATGAGCACCACCTACACCGCAATGGGAATGTTCTTGACCTGCGGGCCGTGCTCATAGCCCTCGACGATCAGGTCATCGGTCGTAAACGCATAGAAGTCATGCACATCGGGGTTGAGCGTTACCTTGGGTGCCGCAAACTGCGGACGCTCGATAAGCTCGCGGACGATATCGACATGACGATCATAGATATGGGCGTCGGCGATCACGTGCAGCAGCTCACCGGGAATCATATCGACCGACTGCGCGACCATCATCAGCAAAATGGCGTACTGGCACACGTTCCAGTTGTTCGCGGCCAAAATGTCCTGGCTGCGCTGGTTGAGAATCATGTTGAGCGTCGGCTTGTCGTCCTGAGGACGCTGCGTCACGTTATAGGTCACGCTATAGGCGCACGGATAAAGGTGCATCTCGGACAGATCGCTAAACACGTACGTATTGGTCATAATGCGACGACTATACGGCGTGTGCTTGAGGTCGTACAGTACGCGGTCCATCTGGTCGAAGTCGCCCTCGGCGTAATGGCTCTTCTGACCAATCTGATAGCCGTAGGCTTTACCGATGGAACCGGTCTCATCGGCCCACTCATCCCAGATATGGCTGTTGAGGTCATGCACGTTATTGGACTTCTTTTGATAGATCCACAGAATCTCGTCCATGGCAGACTTAAGCGCCGTACGACGCAGGGTGAGCGCGGGGAACTCCTCGCGCAGATCATAGCGCGCCGTGACACCAAAGTTTTTAATGGTATAGGCAGGGGTGCCGTCCTCCCACACCGGGCGGACCTTTTGGCCCTCGGTGGTGGTGCCATGGTCCAAGATATCGCGGCACATGGTTACAAACTGTTGATCAGCTTTGCTCATTGACCCTCCTGTCAGTCGCCTACAAGCGAGATTCATTGTAGCCCAGGCGCACGTGGCCCCACAGCCCAAACATAAGCCCTCATTTTCTGACATATGCCAGAAATTCCTTGCGCAAATCCGCACGTTCGCTATTCTTTTGTTGACATATGTCAGATTTGGAGAGTGTATGGCTGGAAGACGCGAAAAACTGCGCCGCGTCGGGATCATCCCCGAATATCGCGGCTTTACCCCCGATGGCCTTGCCAGCGGAGACGCTATCGATATGACGGTCGATGAGCTCGAAGTACTGCGCCTGTGCGATCTGGAGGGCCTCAATCAGGAGGCCGTCGCCCTGCACATGGGCATCGCCCGCGCCACGGTGGCGGCAATCAGCAGTCGCGCGCATCGCAAGGTGGCAAACGCGCTGGTCAATGGACGGGCGATTGTCATCGAGGGCGGCAATATCGCATACTCCCCCATCACCACGACAACGGCCGCATGGCCAGCAAAGGAGGTCGACACCATGAGGGTGGCAACCACGTACGACAACGGCAACATCTTTATGCACTTTGGCCGCAGCGAGCAGTTCAAAATCTACGACATTCAGGACGGCAAGGTGCTCAACGAGCAGGTCGTAGGCACCGGCGGCACCGGCCACGGCGCCTTGGCAGGCCTGCTTGCCAACGGTGGCGTTGATACGCTCATTTGCGGCGGTATCGGCGGTGGCGCTATCAACGCGCTTGCTCAAGCCGGCATCACGGTCTATGCGGGCGCCCAGGGCAGCTGCGATGCCTGCGTCGAGGCCCTCATTGCCGGCACGCTTGCGCAGACCGGCGAGGCCACGTGCGGCTGCCACGGCCATGACCACGAGCACGCCCATGAGCACGGCGAATCCTGTGGATGCCACGGCCATCACGAGCACGAGGGCCACGAGGGCTGCGGCTGGC
>URTD01000187.1 GCA_900550735.1 uncultured Collinsella sp. | reverse complement strand
AAGGTCCTCGGCGCTCGGCGCGTAGAACTCACGACCGCATGCAGGGCACGTGAGCGACAGGCCCGCAGCCACGTTAAGGCTCGGCTCCACACGCGCCCCGCAATGCGGGCACACGTGATGGGCGCAACGGCTAAAGAGCAGGCGCAGGCTATTGTTGAGCTCGGTCATGGTGCCAAAGGTCGAGCGTACGCCCGGCACGCTCGGACGCTGGTGCAGCGCGAGCGCCGCCGGGACGTGTCATAACTCGTCCACCTCGGCCTGTTCGGCCTGCGTCAGACGACGGCGAGTATAGGTGCTGAGCGCCTCCAGGTAACGACGCGAGCCCTCGGCATAAAGAACCCCCAGCGCCAGCGAACTCTTGCCCGAACCCGACACGCCGGCAATGCCCACAAGCTTTCCCAGCGGAATATCGATATCGATGTCTTTAAGGTTATGAACGCGCGCGCCACGCACCTCGATAGCCTGCGGGCTCATCTTCTGTTCCGTCACCTTTATCACCCTACTCATGCCATAAAACTCGATCGCGAACGTACGCGCCCAGCATGGGCACGGTAAACCGGACGAGGCCGTATCCGGCAGCCTCGATGACGCGCTCGCGAATCAGGCTTGCGCGATATTTACTCGCCCAGCTCTGGGTACGATCACAACGCTCAATGATATCCGCCATGCGCGTCGGTTTGTTCTCGTCAACCGCCATAGCCTCGATAAAAAGGCGCTGTGGACTGCGCAGCCCGTAATACAGGGGCGCGTCAACCGCTTCGTAGAACTCGGAGACGGCATCCGCATGGCCATCCTCGACATCGCGCCTTTCGATGACCTGCGAGCCACGCCGGACGGCAGAGCGCCACATGTAATAGCCCACCAGCTGAACCATGTAGGGATGCCCCATGCTCTTGTGTGCCGCAAGGTCCGCCGTCTCCGCGTCAACGTGAAGACCAGCGTCTTTGACCGTCTGGATATACGAATCGCGTACCTTGGGCAAAGAGATCGCCCCCAACGTACGCTGCTGGGCACGCCGCAAAAACGTCACGCTCGGCTCTTCGAGCAGATCGTCAACCATACTGGGTAAGCCGGCGAACACCAGCGCAAGACCGTGCTGGTCGCTATCGGGCAATCCCGTAGCATCCTGATCTCCGAGCACTTGCTGATAGAGAACGGCAAGAGCCGCCAGCTCCTCGATAGACGCAGACTGCGCCTCGTCAATCGCAAACAGTATGCCCTTGCCCGGACCGAGCTTCTTGAGGCGCTCGTTGACCAGCCCTCGTAACGTCTCGCCCTTTGCTCGCGCCGCCTCGACCGACATCCGGCCAAACGACGGCCCGAACTCCATTGACGTCACAACGGGTTTATTCGAGCGAAGCGCGTCGGCCAAGCGGTCGCATAAGCCAAGCGAAGCGGAATCGGAGACAACCGCCCATCCGCGCTCATTGGCTAGACGTTGCAGCTCCCGTAGGAGAACCGTCTTGCCACAGCCGCGGTTTCCCGTAATGAGCATGAGTCTACCCGGCGCTCCGGCGCCGTTATCGAGCCCTTCCTCGAAATCTTCGATGACCGACTCGCGACCAATGAGCATCGGAGGCCGCTTGCCTGCCGTTGGCTTAAAGGGATTTGGATTCATGTCGGCCTCCTCGGATCGGTAAACCCTGGTAATAGTTATACCAACTTATACCGAGTTATACCAATTAAATACGGCAAAGAGTCTGACCCTCTATCACCTATGGCCGAAAAACTCGGCGTCCGCCGCTCGCCAGGGGCGGAAGGTAGCGGGATCGACCTTTACGTGAGCTGCGGCGGGCACGTCGTACCATTTGACCGTGTGGCCGGCGCCGTGAGAGCAAAAGACCGAGTCGGGCGTGTTGGGCAGATCGGCCTCGGGCTCATAGGCGGCCGCCTCGATGACGCGCTCGGCATCATGGCAAGGCGCATAGCCGGCGAACTCCAGGTACAGATGCCCACGACCGCTCGTGTAGGCAGCCACCTCCAGCGCGTAATCCTGCACCTCGGATGCCGGCACGCGACCCACAATCTTCGCCCGGTCTCCCGCCATCGTCGGCGGCTCGTACTCGGCACCCATGCGCGTGGCATCCGAGAGCGCCCGGCCCACGCACTCCCCCGGCACCTCGAGCTCAAAGCGATACCACGGCTCCAACAGCACCGCCACGCCGGCCTCACGCGCCTGCATGAGCCCCTGGCGAATCGCGCGGTACGTGGCCTGGCGAAAGTCGCCGCCCTCGGTGTGTTTGGCATGCGCGCGGCCGCCCGTGAGCGTAATGCGCACATCGGTGATGGGCGAGCCGGTCAGCACGCCCAGGTGATCGCGCTCCATGGCGTTGGTGAGCGCCAGACGCTGCCAGTTAAGATCGAGCTCGTCGGTCGAGGTCACGGTGCCAAACTGCACGCCCGAACCCGCTGGCAACGGCTCCAGACGCAGATGCACCTCGGCATAGTGGCGCAGTGGCTCAAAGTGGCCCACGCCCTCGACCGGCTGCGAAATGGTCTCCTTATAGAGGATGCCGCCGGGCTCAAACTCGACCGCAAGGCCAAAACGATCGGCCAACACCCGCTGCACGACCTCGAGTTGCACGGCGCCCATCAACTGCAGGTGAATCTGCTCCAGATGCGTATTCCAGCTTACGCCGAGCATAGGATCTTCGTCCGCTAACTCAGTCAGCGCTTTGAACACCGCGTGGACATCGTGTTCGCCCGGAAGCACCGTATAGGTGAGGACCGGCGCAATGACAGGCGCATCGCCCGCAGGCTCCGCGCCCAGGGCGTCCCCTGGGCGAACGTGCGCAAGACCCGTCACGGCGCAAATACCGCCAGCAGCAACTTCTTGGGCAAGCTCATACTTCTCGCCGTTATAGATACGTACCTGATCGACCTTCTGCTCCCATGCCTCGGCACCGGAACGTCCGGCAATCATCTGCTTGGCATGCAGCGTGCCGCCGGTCACCTTAACCCATGCCAAGCGCTCGCCGCGATCCCCGCGGCTGACACGATAGACGCGCGCGGCAAACTCCGGGAGCCACGCCTGTTCACGCATCAGCGCGCATATACCATCCAGCAGCTCGTCCACGCCCTGGTCCTTGAGCGCCGAGCC
>URTD01000186.1 GCA_900550735.1 uncultured Collinsella sp. | reverse complement strand
CGCCTATGCGCACGAGAGCGGTGGCGACCCGCGCGCGATTCCCGCGCTCACCTACGAGCAGTTCCTGGACACACACGCGCGCCACTACAACCCCTCTAACTCTTATATAACGCTCTACGGCGACCTGGACGTGGACCGCGCGCTGGCGTTTTTGGACGAGCGCTATCTGTCGCAGCCAAGCGCCGCGAGCCGCCGCATGGACGCCGCCGTTGCCGCCGGCGAGGACACATCCACGCTGGCACCCAATCCGCTGGACGTGCAGGCGCCTGTGACCTGCGAGTATAGGCGCGTCGAGATGGCCACCACGCCCGAAAACGCCCTGGTGGGCCTGGGTCTTGTGCTGGGCAGTGCGCTCGACCGCAAGCGCACGATCGCAGCAGATATCCTGTTCGAGGCGCTGCTGGGTTCCAACGAGGCACCGGTTAAGAAGGCCATTCTGGCGGCAGGCCTGGGCGGCAACGTAGTGAGCTACACCGCGGCCGAGAGCCTGCAGCCCTACGAACTCATCATGCTGCAAAACGCGCAGCCCGGCGTGGCGCGCGAGCTGCGTCGCGTATTCCAGGACGCCTGCCGCGACCTGTGCGAGCACGGCGTTCCGCGCGAGCGCCTGGAAGCTATCATCAGCAGCAACGAGTACGACCTGCGCCAGCGCGACTACGGTATTGCCGACGGCGTGGCCATTGCGTGCGACGCGCTGAGCACGTGGCTCTACGATGACGACGCCGCGACGCTGGCGCTCAAGTACGGCCCGGTGTACGAGGAGCTGCGTGGCGAGCTGGACGGCAGCTATTTTGAGGACCTGCTGCGCGAGCTGGTGCTGGAAAACGACCACATGGCGTTGGTCGAGCTGGTGCCGGTGGATGCCGCCGAGGGTTCGGAGGGTGCCGAGGCCGCCGAGCTGGCAGCCAAACGCGATGCCATGACCGATGCCGAGCTGGCCGACGTGGTCGAGCGCACGGCCGCGCTGCGTGCCGCACAGGAGGCGGAAGACACGCCCGAGGCCAAGGCCACGCTGCCGCGCCTGCGCGTGTCCGACATTGGCGAGGCGCGCCCCGAGCCGCCGCTGGTCGTGGACACGACAGCGCCCATCCCCTGTCTGCGCCACGACATCCCCACCAACCGTTTGGCCTACGCCATGCAGTATTTCGACCTGAGCTGCGTCGCCTTTGAGGACCTGCCCTATGTGACGCTGCTCTGCCGCCTGCTCAAACAGCTGCCCACGAGCGAGCACTCGGCCGAGGAGCTCGACAACTTGCTCGCCGGCAAGCTCGGCTTTTTGAGCTTTACGACCGAAGTCATGACGCAGCCCGACGTGGACGGCGTGCGCCCCTACCTGCTGGTGAGCGCCGGCGCCCTGTCCGAGAAGATCGATGCGCTGGCGAGTCTGCCGCGCGAGGTATGGTCGAGCACGCTTTTGGCAAACGCCGACGCCGACCGCGTGCGCGACGTGCTCACGCAGATTCGCATTGGGCTTGAGCAAGGCTTTATCAACAACGGCCACTCGGCGGCGCTCGGTCGCGCGATGAGTTACAGCTCGCCTTCGGCCGTGGTGCGTGAGCAGCTCTCGGGCGTGGATTTCTATCTGTTCCTGCGCGATCTGCTCGAGCACTTTGACGAGCGCCTGGACGGCCTGCGCGCCAAGCTTACCGAGCTGGCAGGCCGCGTCTTTGTGGCCGACGGCTGCATGGCGAGCTTTACCGGCAGCGACGAGGACTTTGACGCGTACTGGGATGCCGCGGGTGACCTGGGGCTGGGTGCGGGCGATGGTGCCGATGCCGGCCGCAACGCGCTCGTGGTGCCGACGCCGTGCGACCGCCACGAGGCCTTTGTCATCCCCAGCGACATCTGTTTTGCGGCAAGCGCGTGCGACCCGCGTCGCTTGGGCATCGACGTGACGGGCGCCTGGGCGGTTGCCGCCAACGCGCTCTCCTACGACTATCTGTGGAACGAGATCCGCGTTAAGGGCGGCGCGTACGGCTGCGGATTCCGCGCGGCCGGCGAGCGTCAGGCGGCGTTCTACACCTACCGCGACCCGGCAATCGACCCCTCGATTGAGCGCGTGGCGCGCGCGGGCGAATGGCTCGGCAGCTTTGATCCCGACGAGGCCGCCTTTGAGGGCTTTATCGTGAGCTGCGTGAGCGGCATGGACGCGCCGGTGAAGCCGTACGCGCTCACCAAGCGCCGCAACACGACCTACCTGGCCGGGCTCGATCCGCATGCGCGCGAGGAGCGCCGCGCCCAGATGCTCGCCGCCACGCCCGGTGAGCTTCGCTCGCTCGGCGCCGACGTAACGCGCATCGCAGCCGAGTCACTCACCTGCGTCTTTGGCGGCCGCGACGTCATCGCCAAGAGCAACGCCGGCTTCAACGTCATCGACCTGCTGGGCTAAGGCACGGCAAGCAAAACTACCACGAAGGGCGCAGTTCACAGGCGCCCTTCGTGGTAGTTCGAACACTTGTTCTATACGCACACATGTTCTATAGTAGAGGTGCTTGCATCGAACTGAAATTGCAACTAGAATATAGTTGCAGAATGTGAGGCGGGATGACTCGATCCGATAAACTCATCGCCCAGCTGCTTAGCTGTCCTTCAACGTATAGATTTGCTGACTTTCTTAAAGTTATGGCTTCATATGGCTTTGAAATGGACAGCAAAGGCAAGACGTCCGGATCGCGCGTTCGCTTCTACAGGCCATCAGATGGCAGGATGTTCGTAATGCACGCGCCTCATCCATCTGACGAATTGACAGCGGGGACCATTCGAAACATCGTTCGCTTTCTGCAAGATGTCGGAGGTAGTCATGAGTAACGTTTTGGCATACAAGGGTTATTTCGCCCCGGTCGAGTTCGATGCCGAACAGCATGTGCTAACAGGTATGGTCGCCGGCATTAGGGACGCAATCGTATTTGAAGGCTCCACGGCTGAAGAAGTGGAGCAATGCTTCCACGACGCCGTCGACGATTACCTTGAGTTTTGCGCCGAGAAGGGCAAGGAACCCGAGCGGGCTTTTAAGGGCTCGTTCAACGTAAGAACGGGCTCTGAGCTCCACAAGCAAGCAGCGCTGGCAGCGGCAAAGAAGGGTGAGTCACTCAATAAGTTTGTGACTGAAGCGATCGCTGCGGCGCTGTGAAGCCAACGTCGA
>URTD01000185.1 GCA_900550735.1 uncultured Collinsella sp. | reverse complement strand
TAACCTTATTGATGACCTTGGTCAGCATAATGCCGCCGTAGCCGATGGCCGCGTACAGCTCATCGACCGTGTTGAACGAGAACTTGTTGAGCGTGTTCTTCTGCACCTCTTCGTTCTCATAGAAGCCGTTATACAGCAGGTTGGCACGCAGCTCGCGGTCGAGATCCTCCTTGCCGTTGACGATATTTTCCTCGCGGCATTCCTTCTTGAACCACTGCTTGATCTTGTTGCGCGCCTCGGTGGTCTTGACGATCTTCACCCAGTCACGGCTCGGACCGTGTGCCTCCTTGGAGGTCAGGATCTCAACGATATCGCCGTTTTTCAGACGGTAATCGAGTGGCACGATCTTGCCGTTGATCTTAGCGCCGACGCAGTGGTTGCCCACCTCGGTGTGAACGGCGTAGGCAAAGTCGAGCGGCGTGGAGCCGGCACGAAGCGCCATGACCTCGCCCTTGGGTGTAAAGACAAAGATCTCCTGGTCGAACAGATCAACCTTCAGCGAATGCAGGTATTCCTTGGCGTCCGTAATCTCATCAGACGCTGCCCAATCGAGCGAATGTTTGAGCCAGTTAATCTGGTCGTCCAGACGCTGAGCGTCATTGGTCTTGGAAGCAGACGATCCGCCCGACTTCTTATAGAGCCAGTGGGCGGCAATGCCGTACTCGGCCTGCTCATGCATCTCGTAGGTTCGAATCTGAATCTCGAGCGGGCGGGCCGTGGGGCCGATAACCGTCGTATGGAGCGACTGGTAGTTATTGACCTTGGGCATGGCGATATAGTCTTTAAAGCGACCGGGCATGGGGTGCCACAGCGTATGCACCGCGCCGAGCGTGGAGTAACAATCGCGCACCGAATGCGTGATGACGCGCAGTGCCACCAGGTCGTAAATCTCGGAGAATTCCTTGCCCTTGCGCTTCATCTTTTGGTAGATGGACCAATAGTGCTTGGAGCGGCCATTGATCTGGAAGCCCTCCAGGCCAATGCGGTTGAGCTCGTCGGTGAGCGTCTTGATGGTCTCGGCCAGATAGCGCTCGCGAACCTCGCGCGACTCAGCCACCATGCGCGCGATGCGCTGGTAGGCGTCGGGCTCAAGGTAGAAGAAGGACAGGTCCTCGAGCTCCCATTTAATGGAGCTCATGCCCAGACGGTCGGCCAGAGGCGCATACACGTCCATAGTCTCGCGAGCCTTAAACAGGCGACGGTCCTCGCGAAGGGCCGCCAGCGTACGCATGTTATGCAGGCGGTCGGCAAGCTTAACGATAATGACGCGGATGTCCTTGGACATGGCGAGGAACATCTTGCGCAGCGTAAGCGCCTGCTTCTCGTCCATGCTGTCGACTTCGATGTTGGTGAGCTTGGTCACGCCATCGACGAGCTCGGCCACCGTATCGCCAAACAGGCCGGAAACATCGGCAAGCGAGGTCTCTGTATCCTCAACGGTATCGTGCAGCAGCGCGGCGCACACCACATCGCAGTCCATCTTGAGATCGGCCAAAATGATGGCAACCTCGACGGGATGGTTAATGTACATCTCGCCCGAGCGGCGCTTTTGGTTGCAGTGCTTCTCGGCGGCAAAGCAGTAGGCCTGCTCAACCTTAGAAAAGTCGTCCTCATTCATATATTTGAGGCACAGGCGCTCCAGCTTGTCGTAGCTGTCCGCCATAATCTCGGGCGGCAGCTCATCGGCATGCTTATAGTGCTCCATCTCCGAGAACGGCTGGAGGGTGGAATCATGGGCGGTACGGGCTGCGGCATCCATCGAGGTCCCCTTCCCCTAAGCCCGCGGAACGATCGGGCGGTTAACTTTGGCTAGCATATCAGAAGCGCACGAATCGAGTGCCCAGCTCCGAAAAGCCGAGAACTCCATGCGCGAGCGCAAGCCCTCCAAATAGCGAATCGACCTGCTCAATTGCACGCGGCCGGGGTTTTCGGCCATCGCGATGCGACGGGTGTCGTCAAACCCCGAAACGCGACAGAAACCAAGCTCTTCGAAGATTCCCAAGCCGCTTTCCACCGAGCGCTCGTCGACCGGCGTGCGAGCATCGATGGCAAGGCACATCTGCGCGATGTCGATATCGCTCGCGCTAAAGGAATCGTCCCCGGTCTTGCCGCGGTTGGAGCGCCACATGGTCTGCAACGCACGATAGAGCGTGACGAGCTCGTCGCGCTCGGGCGCATAGCAGTCGAGCAGGCGCTCGTTAATGCGGGCGTCGCGCGACGAATAGAGCAGATGGATCACGGCGGGCTGGCCATCGCGACCGGCGCGGCCGCTCATCTGGTTAAACTCAATGCCGCCAAACGGCATGTGATAGAGCACGACATGGCGAATATCGGGAAGGTTGACGCCCTCGCCAAAGGCAGATGTCGAGACGATGCAGCTGAGGCTGCCGTCTCGAAACGCCTCCTCTACGCGATGGCGGTCGGTGCGCGTAAGGCCCGCGTTATAGAACGCGATACGGGTCGCACAGTCGGGAACGCGTTTGCGTAGCGTCTTGGCAAGCGCCACAGACTGATCACGCGAGTTGACGTAGATGACGGTCTTCTCCCCCGTCGCGACGATGGACACCAGGCGGTTTTCGCGACTCGCAAGATCGCGGTCGTCCTCGAGCTGCAAGTTCTCACGCACGGTCTCGTCGACCACCGTACGGGTAATCGGCAGCACGCGGGCAAGCTCAGCAACGACCGGAGCCGTCGCGGTGGCCGTCGCCGCCATAACGACCGGGTCGCCCAGGGCTTTCAGGATATCGGGCATGTCGAGATAGGCACTGCGGTCGCCGCCCTTGGCAAGACCGGCATGATGCGCCTCATCGATAACGACAAAACCGATGCGCCCCGAACGCGCAAAGCGGTCGCGGTGAATGGACAGGAACTCGGGCGTCGTGAGCACGATGCCGGTGCGGCCCGAAGCCAAGCCGGCAAACACATCATCGCGCGCCGCCTCCACGGTCTCGCCGGTCAGCACGCCTACGCCAATGCCGAGCGCGGCCATCGTCGACGAGAGGTGATAGGCCTGGTCGGCAACGAGCGCGCGCAGCGGATAGACAAAGATGCTCGCACGCCCGCGAAGGACCGCCTCACGCGCGGCGTGAACATGGAAGATAAGAGACTTGCCGCGGCCCGTTCCCATAACGGCCAAAACGCTCTGGTGGTCGGCGAGCGCGTCGAGTGCCTCGACCTGCGCGCGGTGCGGCTGGTTC
>URTD01000184.1 GCA_900550735.1 uncultured Collinsella sp. | reverse complement strand
AAAGCTTGGCATAGGCCTCGCCTTTGGAGCTGCAACCATCATGTCCATGCCGACGTCTGCGCTCGCCTGCACGCAGATCTACATGGGCGGCAAGCTCACGGCGGACGGCAACACGTACTACGGCCGCGCCGAGGACTTTGGCAAGCGCTATCTTAAGCACTACGGCATCGAACCTGCCCACGAACCTGGCTTTAAGTACAGCTCGATTGAATCTGCTTTTGAATACACTTCGAACAAGCCTACCTATCGCTACAGCTATGTACGCGACCACCCCTCCAACTGGATGGGTCGCACCGACGCCTACTCCGAGGCCGGCATCAACGAGAAGGGCGTCTCCTGCTCCGCCACGCTAAGCACCTCCTATAACGAGGAGGCCGCTGCAGCAGACCTCATCGATGAGGAAGTGGGTCTGGGCGAGTACAGTTACGGCAGCATCATCCTGGGCGAGAGCGCCACGGCCCGCGAGGGCGTCGAGCTCCTCGGCAGCCTGATCGATGATCAAGGCGTCTGCACCAACGACCAGATCATCATCGCCGACAACAACGAGACCTGGCTGTTCGCCACACTTTCCGCCCATCAGTGGATCGCCATGAAGCTCGCTGACGACGTCGCGTCGCTCAACCCTAATATCGGGAGCCTCAACTACGATGTCGACCTCAATGACACCGAGAATTGCCTCCACTCTGAAAAGATCCAATCCATGCCCGAAGAAAAGGGTTTCGCCAAATACTCCGCTGACGGCAAATTCGATGTCGCCCAAACGTATGGCGAAAGCCTCGCCGATTCCGGCGTAAACCAGTGGTCCCGCTATGTGCAAGGCCGCGATTATTTTGGTAGTCAGCTGACCGAAGGCACAGATTACGACATTATCACAGTAAAGGAGAAAGGAAAACCTGACCAAAAGGGAGCCATGGTCAGCGAAATCCAGCCCCTGTTCTTCAAGCCTGGCAAGTCTGGTTGGAGCACTTTCGAGTTGATTCGCGCCTTCGGCAACCGCGGCGAGAACGTCCCTGGCCTCAACGCGAACACTGATGGTGTTTATTGCATCGGCAGCGAGCGCAACACCGAGATCAACCTCTTCCAGATTCGTCGCGGGTATGACCCCGAAGTCGCTACCATCCAGTGGGAAATGCTCTCCCGCGCCGCGTACTCCGTCGCCATCCCGTTGTACTCCGCTCTGATAACTGAGGTCAGCCCGTACTTCAGCGATCAGACCGTCTCCTTCGATCACTGCAAACAGACTGACGTCGTGTACAACGAGGAGCCCGAGAACTCAATCAACTACGTCCTCATGGACATCAGCTCGCTCTGCTTTGAGAACCCTGACACCCTTGGTATCAGCGTCCGTGCCTACCTCGATGCGCTCCAGAACGAGCTCATCGAGCAGAACAAGGAAGTTGACGCCGCCATGCTAGCCGAGACGACCACCGAGGGCCGCACTGCCCTGGCCAACAAGGCCGGCAAGGCTGCTACCGAGAACACCTACAAGAAGTGCAAGGCCCTGCTCCAGGAGATGCGCGCCTATCAGAAGGCCGAAAACTTCGACCAGCCCTTCACCCCGAGCGACCTGAACACCGAGACCAACGGCCTCAAGGTGTCCATCACCTACGCCAAGGACGCTCTTGCCACCGACCCGGTAACCCCAGATCAGCCTGGCACTCCCGAGCAGCCTGGTACTCCTGAGCAGCCCGGTACCCCCGAGCAGCCCGCTAAGCCCGAGCAGCCCACCACCAAGCCCGAGAAGCCTGGCAAGTCGGACACCACGACCACGGTAACCACCAACAAGACGAACACCAAGGGCGGCCTGCCCACCACCGGTGATCGTTTTGATGGCCGCGTGGTGGCTGCATTCGCCATCGCTGGCGTTGCCGTCATCTCCGCGGGCGGTTACTTCCTCTACCGTCGCAATAAGGAGTAACGTCTTAGCTGAGCGGGCAAGGCAGCAATGGCAGCCTCGCCCGCTCAGCCCGCTCTTTTGACCGACGGGAAACCCGCCTGAAATCTTTTCAAAAAAGATTTCCCCGCACACACTTCGCTGTGCTATAGTGCAGCGCAACAGCAACTAGGTGCGACCGCGCCACGGCATCACGAAAGGAGCCACCAACATGAAGAACACGATGAAGTCTCTCAACAACTGGTGGTGGCGTGATGCGAATACGATCGGTCGACAGTGAGTCCCTCACGCCTGTTTTTGCGCTCTAGGTGATTGGAAGGCCTCCGGTTTCGACCGGGGGCCTTTTTCTATCTCGAGCCCGATCGCATTCGCATCACGCGCCTCCGCTTTTCTCTTGCACCCCCATTCCGAAAGGATTTTCACCATGTCTCAGAACACCACCGCCGCCCAGCCCCGCACCGTCCAGACCGCCGACCGCGGCAAACTTGACGTCCGTGCTCTCGTCCTGCTCGCCATCCTGCTCGCTGCCGGCTTCATCCTCAACTTCACCGTCGGCAAGGCCATCTCGGGCATCTCGGGCGGCATGATCAGCCCCGAGTTCATCATCTCGGCCTTTTGCCTCACCATTCTGGTCATTCGCCCCAACATCGGTCAGGCGCTCGTCATTGGCCTCATCTCGGCTGCCGTGATCCAGATCACCACTACTTCGCCGTTCGTCGATTTTGCCGCCGAGGGCATCGCCGCCATGCTCATGGCCGGCATCGTCAACGCCGCCGGCAAGAACGGTCAGGTCAAGCCCGCCATCGCCATTGTTGCAACCTTCCTGACCACCTTTGTCTCCGGCGTCATCTTCATGGTCATCAAGATGGCCATGCTCGGCGTGGTAGGCGAGCTCGCCGCCGCCATGCTGCCCGTCGTCGCCATGACCGCCGTCTTTAACGCCATTCTGGTCGGCGCCCTCTATCTGCCCATCCAGAAGGCCCTGAAGCTCAACTAACCCGCTCGGCTTTACGAGCCACCCCATCTTGGCGTTCATTCGTCGCTCGCGTACCCAAGTACGCTTCGCTCCTCTTTCACGCCAACCTGAGGCCCCTCGTAAAGCCGTCTCCGTGCTTCACCACCAAAGACTGTCCCAAACAACTAGCTCTTGGGGGCGTTCTTAAACGACTAGTCATTTAAGAACGTCCCCAATGACTATGAAAGGTATCCATGGAAACGATCATCAACGTCGACGATGTCTCGTTCTCCTATGGCACGCAGACCGAGCAGGCGCTCAGCCACATCTCGCTCAGCGTGAACAAGGGAGATT
>URTD01000183.1 GCA_900550735.1 uncultured Collinsella sp. | reverse complement strand
GGTCACGACCTCAACAAGATCGAGGAATTCGAGGTCGAGCCGTCACTCGGCAACGGCGGCCTGGGCCGCTTGGCCGCATGCTTCCTGGATTCCATCGCCACGCTGGGCTTGACCGGCGATGGCGTGGGCCTCAACTATCACTACGGTCTGTTCCGTCAGCGCTTTGTCGACAACCAGCAGAAGGCCGTCCCCGACGAGTGGCTCGGTGAGCAGGACATCCTAGTCGACGATGACCGCTCCTACACCGTCGAGTTCGGCGATTTTGCCGTTACTTCCAAGCTCGTCAACATCGATGTGCCCGGTTACGGCCAGCCCACCAAGAACCGCCTGCGCCTGTTCGACCTGGCAAGCGTCGACGACGGCCTGGTCCCCGGCAGCTCCATCGACTTCGACAAGACCGAGATCGCCAAGAACCTCACCTTGTTCCTCTACCCCGACGATTCCGACGAGCAGGGCCGCCTACTTCGCATCTATCAGGAGTACTTCATGGTGAGCAACGCCGCCCAGCTCCTGATCGACGAGGCCGTCGAGCGCGGCAGCAACCTGCACGATCTGGCCGACTACGCCGTGGTCCAAATTAACGACACGCACCCCACCATGGTCATCCCCGAGCTCATTCGCTTGCTCACCACCGAGCATGACATCGAGTTTGACGAGGCCGTGACCATCGTACGCTCCATGGTCGCCTACACTAACCACACGATTCTTGCCGAGGCGCTCGAGAAGTGGCCGCTCGCCAGCCTGCAGAAGGGCTCCCCTGCCATCGCCGACATTATCGTCAAGCTCGATGAGATCGCGAAGGCCGAGCACGATGACCCGCGCGTCGACATCATCGACAAACACGATACCGTCCACATGGCCCACATGGACATCCACTTTGGCTTCTCCATCAACGGCGTAGCCGCCCTCCACACCAAGATCCTGGAGGACACCGAGCTTCATCCGTTCTACGAGATCTATCCCAAGAAGTTCTCCAACAAGACCAACGGCATCACCTTCCGCCGCTGGATCCATGGGGCCAACCCCGCGCTCGCCAGCCTGCTCGACGATGTGATCGGCACCGACTGGCGCAGCACCGGCGATCTGAGCAAACTCGCCAAGTTCGCCGACGACAAGGACGTTCTTGAGCGCCTGGCCGCCACCAAGGTCGAGGCCAAGGCCATCATGCGCCAGTTCATGGCGCTCGAGCAGGGCGTGACCATTCCCTCCAACGCCATCATCGACGTCCAGGTCAAGCGCATCCACGAGTACAAGCGCCAGCAGATGCTCGCGCTCTACATCATCTGGAAGTACCTCGATATCAAGAACGGCAACAGACCTAAGCACCCCGTCACCATCATCTTTGGCGGCAAGGCGGCGCCTGCCTACACTATCGCGCAGGACATCATCCATCTGATCTTGACGCTGTCGCAGTGGATTGCAAACGACCCCGACGTGGCTCCCTACCTGCAGGTCATCATGATCGAGAACTACAACGTCACCGCCGCCGAGCGCGTGATCCCCGCCGCTGATATCTCCGAGCAGATCAGCCTGGCCTCCAAGGAGGCGAGCGGCACCTCCAACATGAAGTTCATGCTCAACGGCGCCCTAACCCTGTGCACGCTCGACGGCGCCAACGTGGAGATTGCCGAGCTCGTGGGCGACGAGAATATCTATACCTTTGGTGCCTCGTCCAAACAGGTCGAGCAGCTCTATGCCGACGGCACCTATGACGCCGGTGTGCTCTACCGCAAGCCCGGCATTAAACTGCTGGTGGACTTCATCACCAACCCGGCCTTTATGGCGACCGGCAACGTCGAGCGCCTGCAGCGCCTGCACGATGACATTAAGGGCAAGGACTGGTTTATGGCCCTGCTCGACATCGAGGAGTACATCCAGACCAAGGAGCGCGTGTTGGCCGACTACGAGGACCAGGACGCCTGGATGCGCAAGGCGCTGATCAACATCGCCAACGCCGGCACCTTCTCGTCTGACCGCACGATCTCCCAGTACAACGACGAGATCTGGCACCTAGACTAACCCATTCCCCTTACCCATCCTCTTGGAAGCGGAGTCGCGGCAACGCGGCTCCGCTTTTTGTGCCGATACGCCGGCCCGTGATTTGTCTCGACCAAATAATCTCGATCTGTAACAGCTACTCGGTAAAAACGGTCCCAGCTGTTACAGATTGAGACATACCGGCCCCTTCCCTTGGGTTTATCTCAGTCTGTAACATCTAGCAGCTGAAATTCACCTTTGGTGTTACAGATTTAGATGAAATGGTTAGCTCAGCGGAACCGTCTCGATCTGTAACATCTAACGTCCGAAATCGGCCCTACCCGTTACAGATCGAGACAAACGACCGGTCAGACAATCCCAACACAAAGAAAGGCTCCCCTCTCGCCCAGTGGACGGGAGGGGAGCCTTATATGTGACCGCGGCAAAAGGATGGCAATACCGCAGTCGCCCAAAGGGAGGGCCTGGATGCACCGGGCCTAGATAAGGTTCTTGCCAGAGACCTTATCGAAGAGGTGGGTCGCGTTCTTCTCGAACTTGAACCAGATGGTGTCGCCAGCCTTGAGCGCGCCCTTGGCCTCGAGGTCGACGACGGGGATAATCAGGACAAACTGGCCGTCGGGAGCGGTCACGTGGACATGCTCGGTCGAGCCCATGAGCTCGGTCACCTCGACGGTACCCTGGAGCGCGCCCTCCTCGCCCTTGTCGGCACTTTAATCCTCATCTTCGTCACCCTGCCCAACATCTTCAACCACATGGCAGGCGGCCGTCTGTGGGGCAGTCTGTTCTTTGTATTCATGGCGTTCGCGGCATTCTCTACCGTGCTCGCTGTTTTCGAGAACATCATGTCCTGCTGCATGGACCTGACCGGCTGGAGCCGCAAAAAGACCGCGGCGATCAACATCGTTCTGATGATCCTGCTGTCCCTGCCGTGCGTTCTCGGCTTCAATGTCTGGAGCGGCTTTCAGCCATTCGGCCCGGGCTCGAACGTTCTCGATCTTGAGGATTTCCTGGTTTCCACGTGGCTCAACGGCGAGGAGATGGTGGACATCACCGACGCGAAGATCGGCGCCGCGCAGGGACGCATCGCCTTGCAGATCCACGACGGCGGCGGCATCAAGGTGCGCGACGGCATTCGCTTCTATGTGAGCTATATCCTGCCGCTCATCGTGCTCGTCATCTTTGTGCTCGGCATCAGGGATAAGTTTTTTGCGTAAATAATACTTGAAAAAATGGGTGCAGTACGGTATAAT
>URTD01000182.1 GCA_900550735.1 uncultured Collinsella sp. | reverse complement strand
CCGAGCTCATGCGTATCCTCATCGACGAGAAGAAGCTCGAGTGGGATGACGCCTGGAACATCGTGACGCAGGTCGTGAGCTACACCAACCACACCATTCTGCCCGAGGCTCTGGAGAAGTGGCCCATCGGCACGTTCTCTAAGCTCCTCCCCCGCGTGTACCAGATCATCGACGAGATCAGCCGTCGTTGGCATGAGTCGTTCGACACCACGCAGGAGGGCTGGCAGGAGCGTCTGCGCCAGACCGCCATTCTGTGGGACGGCGAGATTCGCATGGCCAACCTGTCCGTGATCTGCAGCCACAGCGTCAACGGCGTGGCAAAGATCCACTCCGACATCATCAAGAACATCGTGCTCAAGGACTTCTATGCCCTGACGCCCGAGAAGTTCAACAACAAGACCAATGGCATCTCGCACCGTCGCTTCTTTGCCGAGGCCAACCCCACCTACGCCAAGCTCGTGACCGAGGCCATTGGCGATGGCTGGCTCAAGGACGCCTTTGAGCTGGAGAAGCTCAAAGAGTTCCAGAACGACACCGAGTTCCTGAAGGCCGTGGGCGCCTCCAAGCGCGCCAACAAGGAGCGCCTTGCCGCCTACGTTAAGGCCGAGACCGGTTTGGTCATCGACCCCAACACCGTCTTCGACGTTCAGGTAAAGCGCTTCCATGCCTACAAGCGCCAGCTCATGAACATCATGAAGGTGATGGACATCTACAACCGTCGCATCGCGGATCCCAACTTCCACGTGACGCCGACGACCTTCATCTTTAGCGGCAAGGCTGCCTCGAGCTACACCTTTGCCAAGGAGACCATCCGCCTGATCAACTCCGTGGCCGACGTCATCAACAACGATGCCCGCGTGAACGAGGTTATGAAGGTCTGCTTTATCCCCAACTTCCGCGTGAGCAACGCCCAGCTCATCTACCCCGCCGCCGAGATCTCGGAGCAGATCTCCACGGCCGGCAAGGAGGCCTCGGGCACGTCCAACATGAAGCTCATGATGAACGGCGCCATTACGCTGGGCACCCTCGACGGCGCCAACATCGAGATCGCCGACCTGGCCGGCCGCGAGAACGAGGCCATCTTTGGCCTGACCGCTCCCGAGGTCGAGCAGCTCTGGGCATCCAACAGCTACTTTGCGTGGGATACCCTCAACGGCGACCGCGAGCGCCTGGGCCGCGTGATGGACGAGCTCAAGGACAACACCTTTGCGGGTCTTTCGGGCAACTTCGAGAGCATCTACAACGAGCTCATGAACAACAACGACCCCGACCTGGTCATGGCCGACTTCCGCAGCTACGTCGACGCCTGGGAGAAGCTCACGAACAGCTACGGCGACCAGGAGACCTGGAACCGCAAGGCGCTGCTCAACACCGCCTCCTCTGGCTGGTTCTCGAGCGACCGCACCATTCGCGAGTACCGCGACGAGATCTGGCACGCTTAAAGGCGCGCGAGCTCCCTTTGCCGCACGGCATTATTCGGTGGGCGCGACCAGGCGCCGTGCCCACCGCTAATGGGTTAGAAACATCGATGACAGAAGGAGAAATCGATGAGTAAGAAAGAATGCATCGCGATGCTCCTCGCAGGAGGACAGGGCAGCCGATTGGGGGCACTCACCCAAAAGATCGCCAAGCCGGCGGTTAGCTTTGGTGGTAAGTTCCGCATTATCGACTTTTCGCTGTCCAACTGCTCCAACTCGGGCATCGACACGGTGGGCGTTCTGACGCAGTATCGCCCCTATCTGCTGCATGCCTACGTGGGCTCCGGCGAGGCGTGGGATCTGGACAGCCGTGACGGCGGCGTTTCGATCCTGCCGCCGTACGAGACGCAGACCGGCGGCGCCTGGTATGCGGGCACGGCCGACGCCATTACGCAGAACCTCGACTACATCAAGGCCAACGACCCCAAGTACGTCCTGATTCTTTCGGGCGATCACCTGTATCGCATGGACTACCGCAAGATGCTCAAGACGCACATTGAGAACAACGCCGACCTCACGGTGAGCGTTATGCCCGTGCCGTGGGAGGAGGCCAGCCGCTTTGGCATCCTGACCACCGACCCCGAGGACGGCCGCATCACCAAGTTCACCGAGAAGCCCGATAAGCCCGATTCAAATCTCGCGTCCATGGGCATCTACATCTTCTCGGCCGACGTGCTGATCGAGGCGCTCGAGGAGGACGCTCTGGACCAGCGCTCGAGCCACGACTTTGGCAAGGACGTCATCCCCAAGCTGCTCGGCGAGAACAAGCGCCTGTACAGCTACGAGTTCCACGGCTTTTGGAAGGACGTCGGCACCATCGCCAGCTTCCACGAGACCTCGATGGACCTGCTTGGCAACAACCCCGAGTTCGATCTGTTTGACAAGCACTTCCCCATCATGTCCAACATCACCACGCGTCCGCCGCACTACATTGGCCCGGATGGTCGCCTGGACGACTGCCTGGTCTCCAACGGCTGCAAGATCTACGGTACCGCTCGCCACTCGATCCTTTCGACCGATGTCATCATCGAGGAGCGCGCCGTGGTCGAGGACTCCGTGCTGCTGCCGGGTGCGCACGTTAAGAGCGGCGCGCACATCTGCCGCGCTATTTTGGGCGAGAACTCCACGGTCGAAGAGGGCGTGAAGCTCGGCTCTGTCGATACCACCAAGGATACGGCCGTCGTTGGAAATGACGTCGTTATCGGGAAGGGGGAATGATCCGATGATCAATCGCAAGGCCATCGGTTATATCACCGCTAACTACTCTTCGACCTACGGCAGCGTGCTGCTCAAGGACCGCCCCATCGCGTCCGTTCCTTTTTTGGGCCGCTACCGCCTGATCGACTTCCCGCTGTCCAACATGATGAATGCCGGCATCAAGACCGTCGGCGTCGTCATGCCGGGAAACTACCGCTCGCTGATCGACCATGTGGGCTCGGGCAAGGACTGGGGCCTGGACCGCAAGAAGGGCGGCCTGTTCATGGTGCCCGGCAACGCGTATGGCACCACCAAGGGCGGCATGCGCTTCCTGCTGCGCGACATCATCTCCAACAAGACGCTGTTCCAGCGCTCGGACAAGCCCTATGTTGTGATGATGGGCACCAACATCATCTTTAACATGGACCTCAACACCATCATCGACGCGCACGAGAACTCCGGCGCCCAGATGACCGTGGTGTACTGCAAGGCCACGCGCAATGTTGACGACGAGACCAAGCTCGAGATTAACGAGAACGGCCGCCTGACGGGCGTGAGCGCCGGCGTCGTGTACGG
>URTD01000181.1 GCA_900550735.1 uncultured Collinsella sp. | reverse complement strand
ATCTCGACTGCCGCCTTTTCAAACACACGCATGCCCGGTGTGGTCTTGCGCGTGTCGACAAGCACGGTCTTGGTGCCCTCGAGCGCAGCCGCCATCCGATGCGTGTAAGTAGCGATGCCGCTCATGCGCTGCAGGTAGTTGAGCGCCACGCGCTCGCCCGAAAGCAACACGCGCGCGTCGCCGCGCACCTGGCCCACGTGATCGCCGGCATGCACCTCGTCGCCATCCGAGACATCGAACAACACGGAGCTCTGCGGATCCAGCAGCTCAAAGGTGCGGGCGAATACGTCCAGGCCGGCGATAATGCCGTCGGCCTTGGCGATAAGCTCCACCGTGGCGGGACGCGCCGTGGGGCACACGCTCGCCGTGCTCACGTCCTCAAAGGTAATGTCCTCGCGCAGGGCCTGCAGAATCAGATCATCGACGACGAGCTTCATGGTAATGGGATTCATGGTCTACTCCTCCACGGCCTGCGTGCCGGCGGCACGGGCCAAATCATCGATTGCCAGGGTGTCGGCGCCCAGGGCGCGATGACGGCCATCGAGCGCGGGATCGCCTGCCTGCTCCACGGCCAGTGACTCGCCGGTACGCATATACCACGCGGCGCGACGACCCCAGACCAGCGCCTCGAGCAGGCTGTTTGATGCAAGGCGGTTCTTGCCGTGAACGCCGTTGCAGGCCGTCTCGCCCGCGGCGTAGAGCTCGGGCATCGAGGTGCGGCCGTCCTTGTCGACCCACACGCCGCCCATAAAGTAGTGCTGCGTGGGCGTAACGGGGATGGGCTCGTCCAAGATGTCGCGGCCGTCCTCCAGGCAACGTGCGCGAATGTTGGCAAAGTGCCCGGTCACCACATCGCGCTCGACGGGGGCAAAGCTCAGCCACTCGTGCTCGGTGCCGTCCTGCTTCATCTGCTCGCGAATGGCGGCGGCGACCACATCGCGCGGCTGAAGCTCGTCGGTAAAGCGCTCGCCAGCGGCGTTGAGCAAAATCGCGCCCTCGCCGCGGCAGCTCTCGCTGATCAGGAAGGTGCGGCCCGGCTGCGGCGAGAACAGCCCTGTGGGGTGAATCTGCACGTAGTCCAGGTGCTCCATCTTAATGCCATGCTCCTGAGCAATGTAGCAGGCATCGCCCGTGAGCTGCGGGTAGTTGGTCGAATGGTCGTATACGCCTCCGATACCGCCCGTCGCCCACAGCGTGTGGCGGGCATGAATCTTAAACGGCTCGCCGGCATGCACGCCCTCGGCGGCATTTGCCAGCTCGTCGGCAGGACGAACCGAGCTGTTCTCGTCCACGGGAACGGCGACGACGCCGGTGCACACCGTGGCGCCGTCACGCTCGCCCGTTAGGATGTCGGTCATGGCCACGTGCTCAAAAATCTGCACGTTGTCCAGCTTGCGGACAGCCTGAAGCAGCTTGGTCGTAATCTCCTTGCCGGTGATATCGGCATGGAAGGCAATGCGCGGACGGCTGTGCGCGCCCTCGCGGGTAAAGTCGAGACTGCCATCGGCCTTGCGCTCAAAATCCACGCCCATCGCTAGCAGGTCGTTGATGACCGAGCGGCTCGAGCGGATCATGATGTCGACGCTCTCGCGGCGGTTCTCGTAATGGCCGGCGTGCATGGTGTCCTCAAAGAAGGCATCGTAGTCCGTGCCCTCGGGCAGCACGCAGATGCCGCCCTGCGCGAGCATCGAGTCGCACTCGTCGACCGCGCCCTTGGAGAGCATGATCACGCGCGTGCTCGTCGGCAGGTTGAGCGCCGCGTACAGACCCGCCACGCCGCAGCCGGCAATAACGACGTCGCACTCCATATCGGGGTATTGCTTGGTTTCCACAGGAATCCTCTCCCTTGTAATGTGACATAAGGGACCGTCCCTCATGCAACATTGTTCTAGCGCGCTGCGTACTCGAGCATACGGTCGAGCGTGAGCTTGGCCTGGTCGGCAGCCTCGTCCGACACGCCGATCTGCACCTCGCCCTCGCCCGTCTCCAGGCAGCGCACGAGCTTTTCGAGCGTGATGAGATCCATGTTGACGCAGGTGGGCTGCACCGCGGGGAAGTAGAACTTCTTGCCAGTGCCCTGGCAGCGGCGCTCGAGCTCGTAGAGCACGCCGCGGACCGTCACGATAATGAACTCGCTCGCGTCGGACTCCTCGGCATACCTGATGATGCCGGCAGTGGAGCCGATGTAGTCGGCCTCGGCCAGGACGTCGGCCTTGCACTCGGGGTGCGCCAGCACGAGCGCGTCGGGGTGGGCCTCCGTCGCGTCGACGATCTGCTCGACGGTGATGATGTGATGGCGCGGGCAGTAGCCGTTGTTGAGGATGACGTGCTTTTGTGGCACCTGCTCGGCTACGAAGCGGCCCAGGTTTTGGTCGGGAATGAACAGGATATGCTGCTGCGGCAGCTCGGACACGATCTTGACGGCGTTGGAGCTGGTGACGCACACGTCGCTCCAGCTCTTGATCTCGACCGTGGAGTTGACGTAGCAGACGACAGCCAGGTCGTCGCCGTAGTCGGCGCGCGCCGCGTCGACCGTCTCGCGCTTGACCATGTGCGCCATGGGACAGTCCGCACCCGGCTCGGGCAGCAGCACGGTCTTAGTGGGATTGAGCAGCTTGGCGCTCTCGCCCATAAACTCCACGCCGCACAACACGATGGTCTGCTGCGGCAGGCTTTTGGCGAGCTTTGCCAGGTAGAAGCTATCGCCGACGTAATCGGCAACGGCTTGGACCTCGGGCGCCACGTAATAGTGCGCCAGGATCACCGCGTCACGTTGGGTTTTTAGTTGCTGAATGGCCTCGACGAGCTCTGCGGGCACCAGTGCCGCGCGCTCCGTTGCCGTCGTTGCCGATGCTAGGCCGGCCGCGATATCGCGTGCAAGCTCCGACGCATCCATGTTCGCGCTCTGTGCCATCAAGGCCCCTCTCTTTTGGCGAATCTTGGGGCTTTAGTATGACACCTAGGTTTACAGCTGACAAGACAGCTGTAAACCTAGGTGTAAAGTTGAAATAAAGATTCAATCATGTGGCAGGTCCATTTTCGAACTGGCAAGCCGAGGATAGCCGAGCTCTCGATAGCGCAGGAGGCATCTTTCGCCACCGCAATACCGCTCGGCGCGAGTTGCGCGACGTGGGGCGCAAATGGGACACGCCTCCGCGAGCGGTCCGCACCCAATGTGGCAAAATCGAACTACTAAGGGGGCTCAGAATGCTCAAGATTATTGCCTGCGACGACGACGTCGCTTTTCTAGATAGACTGCACCGGATGATCGACCGTTGGTC
>URTD01000180.1 GCA_900550735.1 uncultured Collinsella sp. | reverse complement strand
AAGCGCGACTTCCCCAGCCCCGCCTGCGGCATTCAAACCGCCTATGTCGGCCAGGGAAAACCCAGCCGAGCCACCTGGCACGGAACCATGGAAGACTTCGCCCGCGACTTTAACGCCGTAGTCGAAGCCTTCTACGAGCACCGAGTAGCCGACGAACTGTCCTAACAAACCTGGGTTTTGCCGATCATGATGTTTAGGATCTCGACATCGGTATCTTTCATACCCACACGGCCCACGTAGCCCATGCTGGCGATTGTCTGCTCGACGGTATCCTGGATCAGGCCCTCGCCAGCGCGGAAGCCGCGACCCTGCATGGCCATATCGTGACCCAGAATCGCCGCATCAACGGCAGCGGAAATCTTGGCGGCACAGCTTGCCTTGGCGCCATCGCACACGATGCCGCCCACGTTACCGAGCGTGTTCGAGACCGTCGCGCCGATCTGCTCGCGCGTGCCACCACATAGCCAGGTAATTGCGGCACCGGCACCGCACGCAGCGCAAATAGCACCGCAAAACGCCGAGAGCGCACCAATATAGCTCTTGATATGCACGGCGATAAGATCGGACAGCATCACGGCGCGCACCAGGCGATCGTGGCCGCAGCGCAGGTACTCGGCATACTCCATAACGGGCAGTGCGCAGGTAATGCCCTGGTTGCCCGAGCCGCACACAATGGCGACCGGCAGCGCACAGCCGTTCATGCGGGCGTCGGACCCGGCGGCCGCACGGGCGCGGGCACGGCAGGCGACGTCATCGGCACGAGCACCCAGCAGCGTACGGCCGACCTCGGCGCCCCAAGCGTGCGCCAGGCCCTCGGCGCTGATCGCGCCGTTCAGCTCAATCTGACGCTCAACGGCAGCGCGGGCACCATCGATGTCGCCGTCCTCGATAAAGTCGATGATGGACTCAATCGACATGGGCGTGTCAGCGCTATCTGCCGCACGCTCGGCCACAACGCGCTCGGCGCAGGCGGCACACTCCCCCGCCGACTTGCCGCATACCGGAATACCGTCGAGCGTATGGCACGTGACATTAGTGTGGTGGTCGGTAATCTCGACGACCGCGGTATGGCCCCCGGCTGTAGCAGTCACCTTGATGTAGAGGTTAGGCACACCCTCGACAAGCGACACATCGCAGTAGTCCGTATCAGCAAGCAGCTCGGCCACGCGGGCGCGATCCGCGTCATCGACACTCTCGAGCACCTCGAGCGCGCTCTTGGCGTCGCCGCCCACGGCACCCAGCACGGCCGCCTCAATACCGTGCATACCGCCCGAGTTGGGCACGGTCACGCTCTTAACGTTCTTGATGATGTTGCCCGAGCAGGCGACATCCATATGATCGGGTTCGCAACCGAGCGTCTGGCTCGCCAGCGCCGCTGCATAGGCAACGGCAATAGGCTCGGTGCAGCCGAGCGCACAGACAAGCTCGCGGTTCAAAACATCGCAAAACGCGGTATCACGAAGGGAATCGGCAGACATAGGTATCTCCTACTTGTATAACGGGCTGGACTCTCAAAAATAGTAAGCTCTTTTATTTGATAACAATGCATCAAAAACCGCAACCATGGTTCCGACGGACGGCGTTCAAGCGCAATCTGACGGCATTCATTCATGCGAAGCCGGTCTTGTCGCATGCTAAAGCGTTTGACCAAAAAACGCCCGAGCGTTTACGCAAAAGTCGCGCTATCATGCAGTCGAACGCGGTAAAACCTTTAGCAATTCCGCCGCACGGACCAGAGAGGAACCACTCATGAAGATTGGTATCGGCAACGACCATGCCGCCGTCGAGCTCAAGAACATCATCTCCGAGCACCTGAAGGAGCGCGGCTACGAGGTCGTGAACTTTGGCACCGACACCTCCGAGAGCTTTGACTACCCCATCGCCGGCTACAAGGTGGGTAAGGCCGTTGCCAACGGCGACGTCGACCTAGGCATCCTCATCTGTGGCACCGGTGTCGGAATTAGCCTGGCTGCCAACAAGGTCGAGGGCGTACGCGCCGTCGTGTGCTCCGAACCCTTCAGCGCTAAGCTCTCGCGCACGCACAACAATACCAACGTGCTCGCCTTTGGCGCCCGCGTCGTGGGCTCCGAGCTCGCCAAGATGATCGTCGACGAGTGGCTCGACGCCGAGTTTGAGGGCGGCCGCCACGAGCGTCGCGTTAACCTCCTCAACGAGATCGACCACACGCGCGGCCTCAAGGTCGTCGACGAGGCCTAAAGACCTACAAAGCCATACGCTAACGCCAGCCCCCGCCCGGAAGAAACATCCG
Source organism: uncultured Collinsella sp. (assembly GCA_900550735.1). Lineage (GTDB taxonomy): Bacteria > Actinomycetota > Coriobacteriia > Coriobacteriales > Coriobacteriaceae > Collinsella. The sequence goes on along the minus strand of URTD01000180.1, from coordinate 1,035 downwards.
GACGGGGGCTCTTTAGTAGATTTCTAAGCGGTTACCAAAAATCTACTGGAATAAAAAGGGCGCCGCGGATGGAATTCCGCGGCGCCCAAGCCACACGCTAACAGCTTTAAGGAGTCAAAGCTGGTTTAGCCAAAGAAGCGCTTGATCTCGATCTCGGCGTTCTCCAGGCAGTCGGAGCCGTGAATCACGTTGGCGTTGACATCGACAGCGAAGTCGCCGCGAATGGTGCCGGGAGCAGCATCAAGCGGGTTGGTAGCACCCATAAGGGTGCGCATCTTGGAGACAGCGGAGAGACCGGAAACGACCATCTTGACGACCGGACCGCTCGTCATAAAGTCACAGAGACCGCCAAAGAAGGGTTTGTCGGCCAGATGGGCGTAGTGCTCCTCGACGATAGCGCGCTCGAGCGTGGTCATCTCCATGCGCTCGATGACAAGGCCGCTGCGCTCAATGCGAGCAACGATCTCGCCGATCTTGCGGTCGCGCACCGCGTCGGGCTTAATCATGATGAAGGTCTTCTCGATAGCCATAAAGTAGCCTTTCAAGTAGGTTCGCGCGTGCCCAAGTCCCATTCCGGCACCCGCCTGGACTGCATCGTAACAGAGTTTTAGCTGCAGTTAAACAAAAAGCTGTTTATTGAAACGCTACAATTTATTAAAGCGCTCCATATGTGTCACTTCTGTTTCGAAGCCCGACTAGAGTACCATCCGAACGCCCATCAACCGCATCGAACCGAGCAGACGGTCGGTTGCCGCCTGTGAACGTACCCCCTTCACAACCTGCCCAAAGGCCCTACAGAAGTTCTCGACACGCCCCTCCCCCATAGCAACAAAATACGGGCGCCCGCACCAGCAGACACCCGTAAAGCAAAAACGATTTATTAATAAATGGCCAAAACGGCTTCAGCTAAACCCCTACTTTATCCCGTGGCCCATCTCGACGACCTTAGTCAGCGATCCAAATACGCCCTCGTCGGCCACGAGCTGCGCCTCGGCACGCTGCAGCTGCACGGCAACGGCGGCAGGGGCGGTGCCG
>URTD01000179.1 GCA_900550735.1 uncultured Collinsella sp. | reverse complement strand
GCGTTGTCATCCTCGTCGCGATTTCGCTGACCTGCCTGCTGATGGGCAGGCTCACCACCGAGCTCGTGCTCGTGCTGCTCGCCACGCTGGCGACCGGCGTGCTGGGCCTGATCGACGACCTGACCTCCGTTACGCATGGGCGCTCGCTCGGTCTGACGCCTCATGCCAAGATGATCGGTCTAACCATTATCTGTGTCACCTTTACGGTACTTGCCGTCAACTGGTGCGGCGTCGCCCCCGAGATTCGTTTTCCCGGCGGCCTGACGATTGACCTCGGTGTTCTTTCGACCACTATCTGCGGCCTTTCGTTCCCGTGGCTTTACATTGTCTTTTGCTGGCTGATGATCGCCGGTCTTTCTAATGCCGTGAACCTGACTGATGGCCTTGACGGTCTTGCTGGCGGCACCTCCATGATTGCCATGCTCGCCATGGCTGCCATGGCGTTTTTGCACAGAGACGTGAACCTGTCCATCTTCTGCACCGCGTGTGCCGGTGCCTGCTTGGGCTTTCTGTGGTTCAACTGCTATCCGGCGAGCATCTTTATGGGCGATACCGGCTCGCTTGCCCTAGGCGCCGCGTTTGCCTGCACGTCCATCATGACCAACACCGAGGTCGTCTCCCTCATCATCGGCGGCCTGTTTATCGTTGAGACCCTGTCGGTCATGATTCAGGTTGTCTACTTCCACTTTACGCACAAGCGCGTCTTCCTTATGGCGCCCATCCATCATCATTTCGAAAAGAAGGGCTGGGCCGAGACCAAGGTCGTCATCCGTTTTTGGATTATCGCTGCTGCCTTTGGTGCCGTTGGCCTTGCCCTGTTCTTCCAGTTGGGATAGTGGTCTTTCATGCCTCTTGCTGATGTCTTTAGCCTGCTCGTTTTGGGTCAGGGCAAATCCGGTCTCGATGTCGCCCGCTGGGCGCTGGCACATCCCGAGCGCGTAAGTGCCGTTACCGTGTATGGCGGTGGCACCTCTGAGCCCAATGACGCCACGCGTGCGCTCGAGGCTGCTGGTGCGTCGTTTGTCTATGGGACCGAACAGGTCGAGGGCGCCTATGACGTATGCGTGACGTGCCCGGGCATCTCGGAGTTCTCGGGCTTCTTTAAGGCCGGGCGCGAGCATGCCGCCCAGATTATGGGTGAGCCCGAGTTTGCCTATCGCCTGTCGCCCGATAACTGGATTGCCATCACGGGCACCAACGGCAAGACGACCACCACGTCGCTGGCTGATTATCTGCTTAAGGCTGCCGGCGAGGCCAGCGTTGCTGTCGGCAACATCGGCGAGCCGCCGGTCAACGAGATTGACGGCCGAGCCCACAACGAGTGGTTTGTGGCTGAGCTCTCGAGCTATCAGATTGCTACGACAACCGAGCTCCACCCCCGCGTGGCGGTGCTGCTCAACATCACTCCCGACCACTTGGGCTGGCATAAGAGCCATAAGAACTACGCGCTTGCCAAGATCAAACTGTTTGACAATATGGTCGATGACGATCTGGCGGTTGTCGACGTCGAAGACGCCGGCATTCGCGAGTTCGATGAGTACATCTACACGCCGGGTCGTCGCATCTGCAAGGTTGCCTTTGACGAGCCTGAGGGTGAGGATGCCGCCTTTGTGCGCGATGGCAAGATGATCGTGCGCCTGAAGGGCGTCGAGACCCCGCTCGTCGCTACATCCGAGCTCAAGATCTCGGGCCATCACAATGTTATCAATGCCCTGTGCGCCGCCACGGCTGCCCTGGCAGTCGGTGCCGATGCCGATGGTATCTGCCGTGGTCTGGCCTCGTTCCAGCCGCTCGAGCACCGTGTGGAGCCGTGTGGCGAGATTGACGGCGTGCGCTACGTCAACGATTCCAAGGCGACCAACACCGACGCGGTCGAGAAGGCACTGACGGCATTTCCCGATGACGACGTGATCTTGCTGCTCGGCGGCCACGATAAGGGCACGCCGCTCACGGACTTCGCGCGCGTCGTTATGGACAACGTGCGCTCGGTCGTCTGCTTTGGCGATGCGCGCGAGCGCTTCACCGCCGCTATGGACGAGGCCGATGTCGATGGCGATGTGGATATCGCCCAGGCGGATGACCTACGCGACGCCGTGGACGTCGCCCGTTCGCTGTCGAGCCGTGGTGACGTGATCTTACTTTCTCCTGCCTGCTCTTCGTTCGATGAGTTCTCGGGCTATGAGGAGCGCGGCCGCGTGTTTAAGGACTACGTGGCCCAGCTTGCCGCTGCAGCGAAATCACAAATGGAATAGGGGTTGCGGTGAGAGAGGAGAGCCCCCGACAAGGTATGAGGAGGCCCGACTCGGACCGTGCTTCCTCACGTCGTATCACACCGCGTTCCAGCCGCGGCGGGCAGTCGTTTAGCGAACGCTATATTGCCGGCGTTCCCGCCCGTATCATGCGCCCCCGTTTGATATTCATGGCCTGCCTGTTTACCTTGGTATGCTTTGGCCTGCTGATGGTGTACTCGGCGTCTTCGGTCGAGGCGCTGCACGAGAATGGCTCGGCGACGTTTTTTCTGGGTCGACAGGCCGCGTTTGCCGTGGCCGGTGTTCTGGCGCTGATTGCCATCGTGCGCGTTTTGCCGGACACCTGGTTTGGGGAGGATGTGCTCAGGATCTTCCTTATCGGCATGATAGGGCTACTGCTTCTGGTGTTCTTGGTGGGCAGCGGCAGCCGTGGCGCCACGCGCTGGCTTAACATCGCCGGTATTCAGTTCCAGCCTTCCGAGTTTTTAAAGCCATTTGCCATTGCGTATTCGGCCATCATGCTTGATCGCTTCTTTTCGCCCGGTGGCAACATCAACGAATTCCTTCGCAAGATGGGCATCTACCTGGGCATTTCGCTCTTTCTGATCTTTATCCAGCCCGATTTCGGTACTGTCCTGATCATCCTGTTGACCCTCATGTGCATGGCGTTGTTTGCGGGTCTCGACCCCAGATTTATCATCGGCGTGCTAATCTTCGGCATTCTCGTGATCGTGATTGCGCTTGTCGCAGAGCCGTACCGTATGGTGCGTATTCAGGTTGCCTTGAACCCTTGGGCCGACGAGTATGGTGACGGCTATCAGGCCACGCTTGCCATTATGGCCTTTGCCTCGGGCGGTCTGTTCGGCCGTGGCATCGGCAACTCAACCATGAAGTACTCGTATCTGCCCGAGGCGCACAATGACTACATCCTGGCCATCATTGGCGAGGAAGTCGGTTTTGTCGGAACCGTGCTGTTCTTCTTGGTGTTTGCGATGCTGATCTACTCGGCGTTTCGTATTGCCGAGCAGGCGACCGATCGCCGGGGCGCGCTTATGGCGTCTGGCTCCGCGG
>URTD01000178.1 GCA_900550735.1 uncultured Collinsella sp. | reverse complement strand
CTACCGTTACGGCCGCGACCTGGCCAACGAGTTTATGGACACGCTCGAGGGTGCGCCCAAGGGCGATATCCGCGGTGCCATGGCGCTGCTCATCGACAAGCAGGACGATCCTCGCCGCGTTGAGGTCTACTCGGCGCTGCAGGATCTGGTGCTGGCCGGAGGTCGTTAGATGGAGCTCACGGACCGCTCTGGTTACTTTGCGGGCCCCGGTATGCTCGGCGGCTCCTTTGGCGATGCCTCGCGCGCAAGCGACGAGGCTGCCGAGGGCGTCGCCGACCCCTGCCTGGGCCATGCTCCCGACCAGGTGGTCTTTTACGAGCTCACGCGTAAGTTTGTGGAGACCGAGGAAGACGTTCCCCAGGAGGCCTGCGACGTGCTGTACTACACGCTCGCCGTGGGCCACCACACCGGCGTGCTCGACTGCTTTGAGCCGCGCCTGTCGGTGCCGGTGGATGTGTTCTATTCGCTCGTCGACGCGCTGCCGGAGGGGGAGGCTAAGACCAAGTTCGAGGCCATCCGCTCCTTTGGCGAGTGCCAGCTCGACAAGGCGGCGGTGCCGTCGCTGCTCGAGGCCTGCGATGCGCTGCTCGACGAGCGCGGTTTTCGCGGGTCGGCCAAGGCCGGCATCTCGGTGTTCGACGACGACTTTGGCCTGCATGCCAGCAGGTCGCGTTCTTAATGAAGTTTCGCGATCTGGTTGAGCGCGTTCGTGATGTGTCGGGCGTGTATCTGACGGGAAGGTTGCAGTAATGGGTCGCGTTGTGGATGGTCGTGTGAACGGCGCCCCGTTTGCGGGTATCGTGCTCACGGCGGGAAGCGTGCTGCGTGCCGACGATGCCGCCGGCCCCGTGCTCTCCAAAAAGATGGAGGACACGCCCATCGCCGGTTGGTACACCATCGACGGTGGTCAGACGCCCGAGGATGACATCATCGAGGTCAAGCGCGAACGTCCGCCGCGTTTGGTATTGGTCGATGCCGCCGATATGGCGCTGCCCGTCGGCGCCATCCGCTTGCTCGACAAACGTGACGTGGCCCGCAAGTCGATGTTCACCACGCATTCGCTCCCTTTGTCGATTCTGATCGAGGAAATCGAGCAATCGTGCGAAGATATCATCTTCATAGGGATTCAGCCGGGCGACACGGAGTTCTACAACCCCATGTCCCCGGAGGTCTTTGACGCCGTCGACGCCGTGTACGACGCCGTGGCCGCCAACGACTTTTCCCACTTTGTCCGCTTGGGACAAGAGCAATAGGAGCGCTTGTCCCTGCTGATTAGGAAAGAAGTGATTGACATGGCAGATTCCAAGGTGGAGTATCCCGCTCCCGATTGCCTGGCGCCCGCCGCGATCGAGGCCAAGACCGAGGCCGCCGGCGTGACCAAGGCTAACCTGCCGGTCGCTAAGGCCTTTCTGTTGGCAATGTTCGCCGGCGCGTTCATTGCCTTCGGTGGCCTGTTCTTTACCGTATTCTTGAGCGATAGCACACTCGGCTGGGGCGCCCAGCGCGTCGTGGGCGGTCTGTGCTTTTGCCTGGGCCTGGTGCTGGTGCTGGTGTGCGGCGCCGAGCTGTTCACCGGCAACTCGCTTATGGTCTGCGCGCTCAAGAGCAAAAAGATCACCCTGGCTCAGATGCTCAAGGCATGGCTCGTCGTGTGGCTTGGTAACTTTGCCGGTGCCCTGTTCATCGTCTTTTTGGTGTACATGGCCGACATCTATAATCTCAACGGCGAGGCGGTCGCCAACTCCATGGTGAGCGTCGCCGCCGGCAAGGTGACGGTCGACTGGGTGACGATCTTCTTCCGTGGCATCCTGTGCAACATCTTTGTGTGCCTGGCCGTGTGGATCGGTACCGCCGGCAAGACCGTGGTCGATAAGGTTGTTGGCATTCTGCTGCCCATCGCCGCCTTTGTGGCCTGCGGTTTTGAGCACTGCGTCGCCAACATGTACTTTTTGCCTATGGGCGCTGTGATGCACGCGTGCGGCTATGGCGCCGACGTCGCCGGCGCCGATGCGCTCAACGCCGCGGGCATTGCGTTTAACCTGTCCGCCGCCACGCTGGGCAACATCGTGGGCGGCGCGGTTCTGGTCGCGCTCGGCTACTGGTTTATCTACGCCAAGAAGTCCGAGGCGTAATAAGCCGGAATGACGTACGGGCCTCCCGAGGGGCGTTTGCCTTTTGGGAGGCTCTTCGTGTCTTGCTGCGGTAGATGCTGTGGGCTTTGCGTCGCGGCAGCTGGTGGCAGAGCTGTGGTGCGGTGGGGCCTGAACCCCTGAGCTGGAAGGAATAATCGAGATGGCATCGAGAGCTATGCATGACGGTCGCTCCGTGGTGACGACATGCGGGGGATGCTATGCCGATTGCGCCTTTGCGGCCCATGTTGAGGATGGGCGTGTGGTGGCCGAGTTGCCGGTGCCGGGGCATCCGTGCGCGGCGCGTGCCCTCTGCGCCCGCGGACGGCATCGCCTGGCAATGCCGTTTGACGAGCGCGACCGCATTGTGCACCCCATGCGACGCCGCCGGGATGGCTCGGGGTTTGATGCGATTACCTGGGACGAGGCGTTTGCTCAGATTGCCGAGCGCCTTTTGGGGATTGTTGACGAGCGCGGGCCCCGTGCGCTGGGCATGACGCTTGGTGTGCCCTCGTTCGACCGCTACTGGGCCTATCGCTTTATGCATGCGCTGGGCTCGCCCAACGTGTACGGTGCCGATGGCGCCTGCGAGGTAAGCCGGCTTACCGGTTGGGAGCACAGCCTGGGCTATAGCCCCGCCTCCGACCTTGCGCATACCGACTGCATCATGTACCTGGGGCGTTCCATTGTCGATTCGTCGACGATGGGGGCCGTTGACGCGCTCAACGATGCGCGCCGGCGCAGGGCGAAGATCATCGTGGTTGACCCCCGGCGCAGCGGCTCGGCCGCGCTTGCCGACCGCTGGCTGCGCGTACGTCCTGGATGCGATCTGGCGTTGCTGCTGGGTATCGCACATGTGCTGGTAGCCGAGGACCTGTACGATCACGAGTTCGTGGACCGCTACGCCACAGGCTTTGACGAGCTGGCGCAGGCGGCCAGTGCTTGGACGCCCGAGTGGGCCGAGTCGATGTGCGACGTGCCGGCCGCAGAGATTGTCGCCACGGCGCGCGATCTCGCTGCCGCCGCGCCTGCCGCTGTGGTGGATGCAGGCTTTCATGGTGGCATCGGCATCGCGTATGCCAATAGCACCCAGACCGCGCGCGCTATCTGCTTGGTCGATGTGCTGCTGGGCTGCATCGGGCATGAGGGCGGTGCCCTCAACCCGCCCACGCCGCTTGTGTTGGGCGACCTCGATCCCGCACGCTTTGCGACGCCGCCGGTG
>URTD01000177.1 GCA_900550735.1 uncultured Collinsella sp. | reverse complement strand
ACGGCGGCATGCGAGGTCTTGCCGCCATGGGAGGTGAGGATGCCCTCGGCGGCGATCATGCCGGCGAGGTCGTCGGGGTTGGTCTCCCAGCGGACCAGGATAACCTTGTGACCCTCGTTGGCGCGCGCGACGGCGTCATCGCTCGAGAACACGACCTCGCCCACGGCGGCACCGGGGCTGGCGTTAAGACCGCTGGCCAGAACCTCGTACTTCTTGGAGGCGTCGAACTGCGGGTGAAGGAGCTGGTCGAGCTGCGCAGGATCGATGCGGCTCACGGCCTCTTCGCGGGTGATCAGGCCTTCCTCGACCATTTCGATAGCGATGCGCAGGGCTGCGGTAGCAGTGCGCTTACCCACGCGGGTCTGAAGCATCCAGAGCTTGCCCTGCTCAATGGTGAACTCGATGTCGCACATATCGCGGTAATGGTCCTCGAGCGTCAGGAACACGCGCTCGAGCTCTTCACCTGCAGACTCGAGGCCCGGGGTGGCCTTGAGGTCGCCAATGGGCTCGGTGTTGCGGATGCCGGCGACGACGTCCTCGCCCTGGGCATTAACCAAAAAGTCACCGTAGAACTCCTTGGTGCCGTCGGCCGGATTACGCGTAAAGGCGACGCCCGTCGCAGAGGTCTCGCCCTTGTTGCCAAAGGCCATGGCCTGGACGTTGACGGCAGTACCGAGCTCGTCGGAGATGCCGTGCTGTTTGCGGTAGATGCAGGCGCGCTCGTTCATCCAGCTGCCAAAGACGGCCTGGATGGCAAGGCGCAGCTGAAGCTCAGGATCGTGCGGGAAGACGGGCTTGCCGTCGGCAACCTCGAGCTCGGGATACAGGGCGGCCTCGACGTTCTCGGAGAAGATCCCCTTGAAGGTCTCGACGAGTTCCTGCAGGTCCTCGGCCGAAAGCTCGGAATCGACGCGAATGCCGGCGACCAGGCGGGCCTGGGTCAGGGCGTTCTCGAACAGGTCGGCATCAACGCCCATGACGACGTTGGAAAACATCTGGATAAAGCGGCGGTAGCTATCCCAGGCAAAACGCGGATTTTGCGTCTGGGCGATGAGACCCTGAACGGAATCGTCGTTGAGGCCCAAGTTGAGGACCGTGTCCATCATACCGGGCATGGAGAACGGAGCGCCCGAGCGAACCGACACGAGCAGCGGATCGGAGGCGTCGCCGAGCTTTTTGCCGCAGCGGGCCTCGAGGTCAGCCTCGGCGGCAACGATCTCATCGAGTGCGCCTTCGGGCCAGACGTTGCCGGCACCGGAGTACTCGACACAGGTCTGGCAGGTAATAGTAAAGCCACCGGGAACCGGCAGGCCGATACGGCTCATCTCGGCAAGGTTTGCGCCTTTGCCGCCAAGCACGAAGTTCATGGACTTGTCGCCCTCAGTGACACAGGTGCCCTGGGCGTCGGTTCCAAAACGATAAACCCTCTTGCAATCGCTCACGATACTTCCCCTTCCATGCGCTTACGCACACGACCGTGGTAACGAATCGACCCGCCGGTTACGGGCCGTGAGGGAACTATACGGCGGGCTTTATGCCGACATGAGAAGAGGATGCGCGGTTTGGTAAACGAGGTGAATATGGCGGTAAACGGTAGGTAAAGGTGGTTACCTTATGAAGATACCACTGCAAGAAAATTGCAGGTCAAATGCAAGTTTGTTGCTAAATCGCTTTACCAATATCGTGCATTATTTTTAGGTTGTCTTTTTGAGACGGTGTATTTTTTAGCTACCGAAATGAGTTAACTTTGCCGGGCTCGGCGGGCGGCGCGGCGGGCACGGGCTTCTTGGATTTCCTCCAAGTGACTTATGATCTCGGAGGCGCTCTCCTCGATCGCCTTGCCGTCGGTACGAACCACAAAGCAGCCTAGGCGCTTCATGAGGGCACGAGCTTCCTCAAGCTCGCTGCGCACGCTCTCGGGCTCGGCATAGGAGCCGGCAACGGCACGAGCGTAGTCATCGCCCAAGCGGCTATCGCGAATTTCGGAAATCACATCGACGGTCGAAATCAGGCCGAACAGGCGCATCGGGTCGACCTCGTAAATCGACTTCGGCGGCTCCATGCCATGGGCCAACGGAACATTGGCAACCTTGTAGCCCTGATAAGCCAGATACATCGACAGCGGCGTCTTGGACGTGCGCGATACGCCCAGCAGCACGATATCGGCACCCGACAAATCGTCGCAACCGCGCCCGTCATCGTGCTCAACGAAATATTCCATGGCCTCGATACGATGGAAATAGCGGTCATCGGTCCTGTGAATCACGCCCGCGACGCCTTTGGGCGGCACACCGATGAGCGACGATAGCACGGCGAGCGTCGGGCCGATCAGGTCGACCGAGCGGATATGCAGCATACCCAGGTAATCGAGCACGCGGGCGCGAAGAGCCGGATCGACAATGGTATGGAACACGGCAATATCGCGATGGTCTGCATCGACACGCGGGCCCACAAATGACTTGACCTGCTCCACGGAGGTCACCTTGGGCAGGCGTAAAACGCGAAAAGCCCCTTCATCAAATTGCCCGGACGCCGCAAGCACCACCTCACAAGCGGTATCGCCGAGCGAGTCGGAGATAACGATAACGGTGGGACGAGCGGTGACCGGGCAATCCATGCAGGGCTCCTTTTGCGCTTACGCGCAGGCTGGCTTACTTTTTGCGGGCAAGCTCACCGATGTTGGCGATACCGGAGAAAACGGCCTCGAAGCGGTTGAGCAGCTTAAGGCGATTATCGCGAAGCTGCTCGTCCTTGTCCATGACCATGACCTCGTCGAAGAAGCGGTCGATGGGGGCGCGCAGGGCGGCAAGGGCGGCAAATGCGGCCGGGTAATCCTCGGCAGCAAGGGCGGCGTCGACAGCGGTCTGAGCAGCCTCGGAGGCATCGGCAAGCGCGAGCTCGACCTCGCCCATCAAGGCGCGGTCGTACTCCGCGCCCAGCTCGGGCTTGGAGATATGCGCGGCACGGGCATAGGCCGTCGCCAGGTTGTCAAAGGTCTCGGCGTCGTTCTTGCGGGCCTCGTCGAGGGCGGCGCAGCGGGCGAAGAAGACGGACGGGGCGATGATGTGCACCGCAGAGACGGCGGCAACGGTATCGGCCGGGATCTTTTCGTCGCGGGCCATGCTCACCAGGCGGCCATGGAAGAAGTCGCGAACCTGCTGGGCGACCTCGGCGGCGTCGAACTCAATGCCCTGCTCACTGTAGAGCTCGAGAGCGAAGTCGATGAGCGACGTGGGGTCGATCGGCAGGCGGTCGCGCAGGATGTTGATGATGCCGATAGCGGCACGACGCAGCGCATAGGGGTCGGAGGAGCCGGTCGGGGGCTCGCCGATGGCAAAGATACCGGCAATGGTATCGAGCTTGTCAGCACAGGCCACGATGCAGCCAGCGGTGCCCTCGGGCAGATCATCGCCGGCAAAGCGGGGACGATAATGATC
>URTD01000176.1 GCA_900550735.1 uncultured Collinsella sp. | reverse complement strand
TGCCGGCAACGGAGGAGCCGGGAGCCTTGAGCTGGGCGACGGTGGGGACAATAGCGGCATCGAGCTGCAGGTCGCCGTCGATGGCGAGCTCGGGAGCCTTCTCCTTGCAGAACTTCACAGCCTCCTGGACCTTCTTGGCGACCTCGCCGCCAGCGGAGCCCATGGTGGAGTAGGAGAGCATGGCCACGTGCGGCTCAACGTTGCCCATGAAGGTGGACCAGGAGTGAGCGGAGGCGATGGCGATCTCGGAGAGCTCGTCGGAGGACGGGTTGATGTTGAGGCCGCAGTCGGCGAAGATCAGCGTGCCGTCAGTGCCGAACTGCGGGGTGTCGGTGCACATCACGAAGAAGGCCGAGACCAGCTTGGTGCCCGGGGCGGTCTTGAGGATCTGAAGCGCGGGGCGCAGGGTGTCGGCGGTGGAGTGGCAGGCGCCGGAGACCAGGCCGTCGGCATCGCCCATCTTGACCATCATGGTGCCAAAGTAGGTGGCGTCCATCACCTGGGCGCGAGCCTGCTCGATGGTAACGCCCTTCTTGGCGCGGAGCTCGGCAAACTTCTGCGCGTACTCCTCGTGCTTCTCGGCATTGCGCGGGTCGATGACGGTAGCGCCGGGAACGTTGATCTCGTCGGGGTTGCCCAGGATGACGATCTTTGCCAGGCCCTCCTCGATGATTTTGGTGGCCGCGACGATAGTGCGCGGATCCTCGCCCTCGGGCAGGACGATCGTCTTAAGGTCGGCCTTGGCGGCAGACTTCATACGGTTTAGGAAATCGCTCATGTTACTCCTTACAAGCGTTTCGCTAAGCTCCAGGCACCCGGCTGTTCACGAATAAACCCGCTGCTAGCGGGTTTACCTTTCAATTATGTACGCCGCGGTGCTTGAGCTTTCCTTGTGTGGCAAGCTCATTATAGGACGCATTAGCGCTATAATCGCTCTGATAAATATGTCTCGAAGAATGTTCGAGAAAAGCCCAGCTAACGAGCCCGTGGCTTTTGACAAGGAGTATCGATGCAGATTACCTCAGGCCTGCCTGAAGGCTTTAACGCCGGCGCGTACGACATGATTGTCGTCGGTGCTGGATATGCCGGTGCCGTTTGCGCCCGCCGTCTTGCCGAGACCATCGGCTATCGTGTTGCCGTTTTGGAGCGCCGTAGCCACATTGCGGGCAATGCCTATGACTGCACTGACGAGGCCGGAATCCTGATCCACGAGTACGGTCCGCATATCTATCACACTTTTAACGAGCGCGTGCACAATTTCCTGTCGCGCTTTACCAAGTGGACGGATTATCAGCACAAGGTGCTCGCCAACATCAACGGTACCCTTATGCCCGTGCCCTTCAACCATGCGAGTCTCAAGCTCGCCTTTGGTGACGAGCGCGGCGAGGAGCTGTATCAGAAGCTCGTGGAGACCTTTGGCAAGGATGTCAAGGTGCCCATTATGGAGCTGCGTAAGAAGAACGACCCGGATCTTGCCGAGGTCGCCGATTACGTCTACGAGAACGTCTTTTTGCATTACACCATGAAGCAGTGGGGCCAGACGCCCGATCAGATCGATCCCTCGATCACCGGCCGCGTTCCCGTCTTTGTGGGCGATGATGACCGCTACTTCCCGCAAGCTCCCTTCCAGGGCATGCCGCAGGAGGGCTACACGGCGCTCTTTGAGCACATGCTCGACCACGACCTGATCGACGTGTTCTGCGACGTGGACGCCCGTGACCTCTTTGAAATCGACGAGACTACCGTCAAGATCGACGGCAAGGTCTATGGTGGCGAGATCGTCTACACCGGTCCGCTCGATGAGCTGTTCAATCTCGATCTGGGCGCGCTACCGTATCGCACGCTCGACATGAAGTTCGAGACGCTCGATATGGACCAGTTCCAGCCCGTGGGCACCGTCAACTACACCACGAGCGAGGACTACACGCGCATTACCGAGTTCAAGAACATGACCGGTCAGATCCTGCCCGGCAAGACCACCATCATGAAGGAGTATTCCAAGGCCTATACGCCCGGCTCGGGCGAGACGCCGTACTACGCCATTCTTGAGCCCGAGAACCGTGAGCTCTATGAGCGCTATCTTGAGCGCGTCCAGAACCTGACGAACTTCCACCCGGTGGGTCGTCTGGCCGAGTATCGTTACTACGATATGGACGCCGTGACCAATTCCGCCCTCGATCTTTCGGATGAGATTATCGCCTGCCATGCATAAAGTCATAACATTCGGTATTCCCTCGTATAACGCCGCCAAGGACATGGACCATTGCATCACCTCCATCTTGGAGGGGAGCAATTACGCCACCGATATCGAGATTATCGTAGTGGACGACGGCTCCAAGGACGAGACGGCCGATAAGGCCGACGAGTGGGAGGCACGTTATTCCGGTATCATTCGCGCGGTGCACCAGGAGAACGGCGGCCACGGTATTGCCGTCCTTTCGGGTCTGCGCGAGGCACAGGGCACCTACTACAAGGTCGTCGACTCGGATGACTGGCTCGATGCTGCGGCTCTTTCGACTATGCTGTCGATTCTGCGTGGCTTTGAAGAGCGTGACCAGCGCGTTGACCTGTTTATCTCGAACTACGTGTACGAGAAGGTTTACGAGGGCACGCATACCGCTATTGGCTACAAATTTGCCCTGCCGCGCAAAAAGATCTTTTCCTGGGATCAGATCGGTCATTTCCGCCTGGACCAGAACCTACTCATGCACAGCCTGTGCTATCGCACGGATGTGCTGCGCGAGTCCAACCTTCCCATGCCGCCGCACACGTTCTATGTGGACAACATCTACGCCTACGTGCCGCTGCCGCGTTGCAAGACCATGTACTACGCCGACATCGACCTCTATCGCTACTTTATCGGTCGCGAGGGCCAGAGTGTCAACGAGGCCACGATGGTCAAGCGTCTGGACCAGCAGTTCCGTGTGACGCGCATCATGATGGAGTCGTACCACCTGTACAGCGATGTTGAGTCGTCGCGTCTGCGCTTGTACATGATGGGCTATTTCACCATGATGATGGCGATCTGCTCGGTGCTCACCAAGCTTTCCGAGGAAGATTGCGCCGACGAGCGCCTAAAGACGCTGTGGAATGATTTGAAGGCCTACGACGAGCGCATGTATCGTCGTGCCCGCTACGGCGTGGTCGGGTTCTTCACCAATCTGCGCGGACGGGCCGGAGACAAAACCACACTCGGCCTATACCGTCTTGCCTCAAAGATCTTCAAATTCAACTAGCTGCCGAGTAATCGCTGCTGATAGGTTGACTGGGCCCCTTGGCCTTTAGTTTGCTACTGCGAACAGTCCTGCTCGCACGGAAAGCACATTAAGTGCTTTCCGGCTCGTGCGGAACTTGTATCAAACTAAAGGCCAAGGGGCCTCTGCTATAAGAATCGATTGTCAGGTTATTTGAATTTGAATATCTTCGACGCGCGGTACACAGG
>URTD01000175.1 GCA_900550735.1 uncultured Collinsella sp. | reverse complement strand
GATTAGTTTCTCTTTATCCGACAGGATACGGTTTTTCTTCTGATATCCTGCGATAACAACTTCCACGCTCTCCATCAGATCTGCCTGTGTTGCAAATTCGCGTCCGCAGCGTACAGCATGAAGTGCTGCTTCATTCACGATATTTGCAAGTTCCGCTCCGGATGCTCCGGATGCAGCTCTGGCGATCGCATTGAAATCTACGTTATCCGCAAGTTTGATCTTTTTTGCATGGACTTTCAGAATATCCACACGACCCTGAAGATCCGGCAGTTCCACCGGAATACGACGGTCAAATCGTCCCGGACGGAGCAGTGCCGGGTCAAGAGAATCCGGCTGGTTGGTCGCTGCCAGAATGACAACGCCTTTCTTTCCATCGAATCCATCCATCTCGGCAAGCAGCTGGTTCAGGGTCTGCTCACGCTCGTCGTTTCCGGAGAATCCGCCGCCGTCACGTTTTTTGCCGACGGTATCGATCTCATCGATAAAGACGATACACGGTGCCTTTTCCTTGGCCTGCTTAAACAGGTCACGAACCTTAGCAGCGCCGCGACCAACAAACAT
This sequence comes from uncultured Collinsella sp., assembly GCA_900550735.1. GTDB lineage: Bacteria > Actinomycetota > Coriobacteriia > Coriobacteriales > Coriobacteriaceae > Collinsella. The sequence continues at coordinate 2,903 of URTD01000175.1, read as the reverse complement.
CTCAACGAACTCAGAGCCCGAAATGCTAAAGAACGGAACACCGGCCTCGCCGGCAACAGCCTTGGCAAGCAGGGTCTTACCGGTACCCGGAGGGCCAACAAGGAGAGCACCGCGCGGCAGCTTGGCGCCGATCTCCTCGTAGCGCTGCGGCTTCTCCAGAAAGTCGACGACCTCCTTGAGAGACTCCTTGGCCTCTTCCTGGCCGGCGACGTCCTTAAAGGTCACGCCCACGTCCTTGGAGGCGATCACGCGCGCGCCGGACTTACCCAGTCCGCCGCCGCCAAAACCGCCGCCGCCAAAGTTCATCGACGGGCCGTCATCGCCCATAGCCTTCTTCATGCGGCGGTTGAGCCACCAACCGATGAGGAAGAAAATCGCCATGGGAAGAATGAGTGTGAGCAGGTAGTAGGTCATCAAACCCGAGTTCTTATCGGGAACGACCGACTCCAGCGAAGCGCCAGACTCAAGCACGCGATCGGTAAAGCCCGCATCGTTCGGCACACCGGTCGTCTTATAGGCGATGTTCTCGTCCTCGCCCTTCTTGGTGTAATAAATCGAGTAATCGTCCGTGTTGTACTCGACCTTGTCGACACTCTTCTTATCGAGCGCTTTGACAAACGTCGAGTAATCGGTCTTCGTAATCTGCTGCGTGTGACCGATGTTGGGGAACAGAACGGTCGAGAGCACGAGGTAGACGACGAAGGCGATGAGCACGTAGAGGATCATATTCCGTCTACGCTTGTTGTCATCCATCTCCATCTGCTTGAACTCCATCTACTGGGGTTGATAATGCTTTCTAGAATACCCAACCCGGACGGCGATAAACCGACGCCGGGCACGAAAGGACAGAGATGGCATCACTGTAAGTCGGCAAGGTTCAAATCTATACAGGCGACGGCAAGGGCAAGACGACGGCTGCTTTGGGGCGCGAGAGGATGTCGAGGAACTGATTGCGATAAAGCCCGCCACCACGGAGCTCGTGCTCCCCGGCCGCGGCTTGCTACCCCTCGCCGACCTTGCCGACCTAGTAACCGAAATGCGCCCCGTCAAACACTACTTCGATGAAGGTCTCCTAGCCCGCCAAGGCATCGAATACTAATTGATTCGTTTTCCGCCAACACCTACAGCTCATAAGGAAGTTGCGGTGGAATAGTACTTGTTTGACGGTCCGCAAGGACTTTTCAGGAACTATTTCACCGCAACTTATCAGGGGTATCCGACGGATGAGCTAGGCGGTGGCGCGGCCTAGCCAGTTGCCGCTGTGGTGGTAGATGGTGAACATGGTTGCGGTGATGAGCCAGGTTACGGGGTAGACCAGCAGTAGATGCTCAAGCGACGGATCGAAGGGCATGATTGCAAACACCCAGATCACCCTCAAGACAACGGTGCCAAAGATGGTGAGCATCATAGGCTGCAAGCTCACGCCGGCGCCGCGAATGGAGCCCGACGCGTTTTCGATAATCGAGAAGATCGCGTAAAACGGCGCGATGAAATGAAGAATCGTCGTGGTGTACGCCGAAATCGAAGCATCGTCGACAAACAGACGCGACAACGGACCCGAGAACACCAGCAGCACGGCAGACAGGCCACCAATGAGCATAAACGACAGCACGAGCGACGTATGGTAGCCCTTGCGCATGCGCTCGTAGTTGCGCGCGCCAAAGTTCTGCGCCGAGAACGTAGTGATCGATACGCCGAGCGCCTCGGTCACCATCCAGATAATGCCATCCAGGCGCCCAGATAGACCCCAAGCAGTCGTGACATCGGCGCCAAACGAATTAACCGACACCTGGATCAGCACGTTCGAAATCGAATAGGCAGCCGATTGAAAACCGAGTGGCAGACCACACGAGATCATACTCTTGCAAATACCGCGATCGATGCCGAGCTTAGACAGCGAAAGACGCCATGCACCCGGAGCGTGCATCATACGAATCACAATCATCGTGGCGTTGGAGCAAATGGTCAGCGCCACCGCGATGCCGCAGCCCAGAGCCTCCATATGAAGCACGGCAACGAAGATGACATCCAGCACCGCATTAACAAGGCAGCCGGAAGCGATGATCACAGCAGGCCCGCGCGTGTCGCCCACGGCGCGCAGCAATGCCGTTCCCATATTGAGCAGCAGTGCCGCAACCATCGCGGCAAAATAACAGCGAGCATAGGCCACACCCTCGGCCAATAGTTCATGCGGCGTGTTCATAAGCACCAGCATGGGCTCAACGAACACTATGCCAAGAATCGAGAAAACGATACCGCCCACCAGCGCGAGCGTCATGGCTGTATGGACCGAACGACCCAGTCGCTCATCATCGTGCTGGCCAAAATACTGACCGGTAATGACCGCGCAGCCGGCGCCGACGCCAACGCAAAAGCCAATGCAGAGCTCGGTGAGCACCATCGTGGCTTGAATGCCACCCAGCGCGAGCTTGCCGCCAAACTGGCCAACGATATACGTACCGATAAGCGTGTAGGCCTGCTGAAAAAACGAACTAAAAAAGATGGGAACGCACAGCGACAGCAGCTGTTGCCAAATGACACCCTGCGTTACATCGATAGCCGTAGATTTCTTAGCCACACGCCCTCCCCGCCAGCGTACGTCAAACAACATAACGGCAATTTAAGACCAAAGCCAATACTAGCTTAGCACCGACTGGCGGCGACCGAAACACCCCGAATTAGAGCACGGTGCGGAAAACTGCCTAGTGATACAAACCTGGCTGGTAGTGATACTCATTACTCACGTGCGGGCACAGCTGCCAAAAGGCGACGGCGCTCGCCGCGGCCACGTTGAGCGAATCGACCCCGTGCGCCATCGGAATACGCACGGCTCGGTCGCAGCCCGCAATGGTCTTGGCGCCCAAGCCAGCACCCTCGGTGCCCATAAAGATTGCCAGGCGATC
>URTD01000174.1 GCA_900550735.1 uncultured Collinsella sp. | reverse complement strand
CCACGTGCAAGCCGCAATATCAGGCCGAGCCAGTGTGCGAGCATTTCCATCTCGATACCATGGTCGACGGCATCTACGGCGCCAGCACAGACAATTCGCGCATCGACAAGGACCAGGTCATCCGATACTGCTTCGACAGCATCGGATTCGATGCGGATGCCGGTGACCGCGCCCTGATGGTCGGCGACCGTTGGACCGACGTCGACGGCGCCATCGCATGCGGGCTCGATTGCCTGGGTTGCCGTTGGGGGTACGCCGAAGCCGGTGAGCTTGAGGAACATGGCGCATACCGCATCATCGATACCGTCGATGAGCTTGCCGCCAACGATTGCATACTTAGTGGACATGGTTCCTCCTTATGGATCCATATAGTGGGCGAGGCCGTGTTGGGTTAAGGCCTCACAAAGCTACCCAGGTGGTGCCGGGTTCGGTGCGCGGGAGAGAGGGCCCCGCGCACCCGATCCGCCCCGGCTAGGCGTTACTTTTTGCGGGAATTGGTGAAAGCCATGAGGGCCAGGCCAATAGCCAACCAGCCGATCACGATGCTCCACTCCACCATGTTGAGGGAGGCGGGAGAGAACGGAATCACGAGCAGGCCGATGATGATGGCGCAGGCGGCGATAGCGAGGCCGATGCCAAACTTGCCACCGGGCACCTCGTAGGGACGAGGCAGGTCGGGCTCGGTGAAGCGCATGCGCAGGCAGGCGAGGGCGACCATACCGCAGGAGAAGATGAAGGCGAGAGCCGACACGTTGGTCAGAGGAATGAGCATGTTCTTGCCCAGGAACGGACCGATGACGGTGATGACGCCCAGAACGACGCAGGCGAGCTTGGGAGCGCCGGACTTGGGGTCGACCTCGGCGAACTTCTCGGGCAGTTGGCCCTTGCGGCCCATGGCGAGCATGATGCGGCTCGTGGCGCCGTAGAAGGAGTTCATCGGGCCCATGGGTCCAAGCGTGGCGATGACGAGCATGGCCAGGTACAGAAGCATGTTGATGCCCTTGAGGCAGGCAAGCGCGGGAACTGGGCTCTTAACAAACTCATGCCAGTCGAGGATGGTGCCGAACGAGTAGATGCAGACCATGTAGAAGCCGCCGGCGGCCAGCAGGGCCAGGGAGATGATCTTGCCGAACTTGTTCCAGTTGAGACCTTCAGCTGCTTCCTCAGCCTGCTGAGGAATGGTGTCGAAACCGGCGTAGAAGAACGGGGTCAGAACCAGGACCGACACGATGCCGGCGAACAGGCTGGCGCCCTCGGTAGCGGCCTTGCCGCCGCCAGCGCCGGTGACCTGGGAGAACACGGGCATGGCGTTGTCCGGCGAGCCGGTGAACAGCGAGACGCCCATGGCGAGCAGCATGCCGCAGAGCAGGGCCTTGGTCAGGAAGGCCTGGAGCTTGGCGGCCGAGCTGGCACCGCGGAAGTTGAGGAAGATGACGTAGGCTGCAAAGCCGAGCGCGATCAGCGTCGGGAACAGGTAAACGTCGGCGCCCAGGATGGTGTAGAGCTTGACGGCGCGCAGCCACTCAAGACCGGGCAGGCTGCCGAACATCTCGGACACGAGGGTCGAAATGGCGATGGCCTCCCACGGGCACAGGATGCCGTTGCCCAGGGCCAAAAGCCAACCGGTGATGTAGCTCAGCGTACGGCCAAAGCTACGATCGACATACTCGACGATGCCACCCGAGATGGGGATAGCAGCCGTGAGCTCACCGAAAACAGCTCCGACGGGCACGAGGAAGATTGCACCCAAGAGGAATGCGATCATAGCGGGAACGGGACCGCCGCCCACGACCATCCAGTCGCCGACCTGCAGAACCCAACCGGTACCGATGATGGCACCGAAACCGATGGTGAAGAAGTTCCAGAGCGAAAGCGTTTTCTTCATGCCGCCGTTATCCTCGACTGCAACTTCTGCGTTCTTGTCCGCCATTGTTCCCCTCCTTTCCTTTTTGACGCCCCTTGACGTCACCCCTTGCGCGGTCTGTTTTGCCGCGCGCTTTGATTTCGTGGCTTTACAATACGGCCTTGGCGCAGCATGGCCGCTTGTAGCTCGACCGAAGGCAGAACTGCAAAACGAGCGGCGCCGTTTTTGGGACGAACGGCACGGTTTGCCGCTCATTGCTGCCGCCCGCCCGACGGGCGTACGTTCATCGGACGCATAGAGAGATGTTTTTGAGGCCGTGTGTTTTGCGCCTTTCGTACCGTTTACCGAGCTTTTGACGCGCAGGCCCATTTGTTGCACATCTTTTTTGTAGGATAGACAGGTTATACATGAGACAAGGCGGTACGAATGGCATACGGATACAACGACGGTGATCAACGGCGACAAAGCGTTCGCCTTGCTGGCCGTACCACGCCTACGCCCAGAAGTGCCACGAGTAGCAATCCGCAACGTCCTCAAGAGCAACCCAGGCCTTCGTCTCGGCAGCAGGCAAGCAGAACGCAGCAGAGTGGCCGTCCGAGCACGGGCACAAGCGCGCAGCAAGATAGCCGCTTGGGCGCGCGCACTCGACAGCGTCAAGCCGAGGTTCCGCAGCTGCGCCGCAACGGCGTACGTCAGCCCGGCATCCATATCAACCGCTTCTTTTCGCATCCCCAAGGCGGACGCGACGGCAAGCCCTACCGCTCGACATCACACGTGAATGCCCCCGCCCTGCCGGCTCGTCGACTTCGCCTCGCACTGTGCTCCATCCTCACCTGTCTGGTCTTTGTGCTTATGAGCTCCTGTATGTCCCACGGCTCGGCCGGTCTCGAGCCCACCGCCGAGGACAAGCTGCTCAAGGCCCCCGTCGCGCCCGGTTATTCTTTTGCCTTTTCGACCCCGCGCTCGCAATGGCAAGCCGGCACGATGCCCCATATCTATCAGATCGACCCTGCGTGGTCGGAGCTGCCTTACGCCGGCGGCACCATCCGCCAAAATGCCTGTGGGCCTACGTGCCTCACCATGGTCTACATCTTTAAGACGGGACGCACCGATATGACCCCCGTCGATATGTGTGCGCTTTCCGAGGCGGGCAATTACGCCCCCACCGGTGCAACCAAATGGTCGTTTATGACGAGCGGCGCGTGGCAGTTGGGACTTAACGGAACGGAGCTCCATATCGATCGCGACTCGATGACCCAGGCGCTGCGTTCGGGCGCGCCCATCATCGCATCGGTTCGTCCCGGCACCTTTACCAGCGTTGGACACTACATTGTGCTTTACGGTATTGACGACGCCGACCAGATTGGAGTCTTCGATCCCAACTCGGCCAGCCGCAGCGCCCGCCGCTGGGGCGTCGTAGAGGTCCTCAATGAAGCCGAAGCCATGTGGGCCTACTACTAGTCATTGGGGACAGACTTAAATGAGTGGTCGTTAGGGACAGCCTTTAAGGACTGTCCCAAGCTGCCGGCAGGAAAGGAACGTCCCTAAGTGCCGGGTTCCAATGACTAGGTGAATAGCAAAAGCCCCGCAGTCGGAGCGGACTGCGGGGCTCA
>URTD01000173.1 GCA_900550735.1 uncultured Collinsella sp. | reverse complement strand
CAATCAGGGCAAGGCGCACAAGTAGCCCCAACCCAAGCCCAGCGCGCGGCGCCACGTGATCCAAGCGCGGCGCCGCACCACCCATATGCAGGAACCCACCATGTTCAACACCATGCTCAACCATCTCAAACATCATTTTGGCTCCCGACGCACTGGCGGCCACGGAGGCCTAGACATCGCACGGCATATCGGCCCCGGGCTGCTCGTGACCGTCGGCTTTATCGACCCGGGCAACTGGGCCTCCAATATGGCCGCGGGCTCACAGTTTGGCTACGCGCTGCTGTGGATCGTCACGCTGTCCACGATCATGCTCATCGTGCTGCAGCACAACGCGGCGCACTTAGGCATCGCCACGGGCGCCTGCCTTGCCGAGGCCACGACCCGCTTTCTCCCCCGCTTCGTTGGGCGCACGGTGCTCGCCAGCGCCTATCTCGCGACCATCGCCACCGCCATGGCCGAGGTCCTGGGCGGCGCGATTGCGCTCCAGATGCTCTTTGGACTGCCCGTGCGTGCCGGCTGCGTCATCGTGGCAGCAGTATCGATGGCGATGCTCATGACGAGCTCCTACAAGCGTGCCGAGCGCTGGATTATCGCCTTCGTAGGCGTGGTAGGACTCTCGTTTTTGGCCGAGCTCGCGCTGGTCAAGGTCGACTGGCCGCAGGCCGCCGCAAGCTGGATCACGCCCAGTATGCCCACTGGCTCTGCCGCGATTATCGTGAGTGTCCTGGGTGCGGTCGTTATGCCCCACAACCTCTTCCTGCACTCCGAGGTCATCCAATCCATGCACTTCGAAGGCCAAGGCGAGCAGGTTATCGAAGAGCGTCTGCGCTATGAGCTCTTCGACACGCTCTTTTCGATGGGTGTGGGCTGGGCAATCAACTCGGCCATGGTCATCCTGGCCGCAACGACCTTCTTTGCGCACGGCATTGTCGTAGACGACCTCGCCGTCGCAGCGGACACGCTCTCCCCCATTCTGGGCCCAGCAAGCTCGACAATCTTTGCGGTGGCGCTGCTGTTTGCGGGCCTCTCGAGTAGTGTGACGGCAGGCATGGCGGCAGGCACCATCACCGCGGGCATGTTCGACGAGGAATACGACATCCACGACCGACATTCCTCGATCGGTGTGGCGGCTTGTTTCGTCGGCGCAGCGGCGGCGTGCCTGGTCGTCCCGAATCCTTTTGAGGGTCTCATCTGGAGTCAGGCGCTGCTGTCGCTTCAGTTGCCGATTACGGTCTTCGTACTTATTCGACTCACCAGTTCGCGCCGCGTCATGGGCAAATACGCCAACTCGCGCCCGCTCAACGCGTTGCTCGTAGGGATCGGCGTCATCGTGACGATTCTCGATGTCGTGTTGTTGACAGGAATGTAATGGGGCGGAGCACCTACCCAGGCAAATGTCTCGATCTGTAACATCTAGACCCGCTTTTGATGTCTAGGTGTCACAGATCGAGATCTTCTGCCGGACGGTTTTGGTTTGTCTCGATCTGTAACAAGTGGACCCATTTTCCACTTCTAGATGTTACAGATCGAGACATTTCTTCAGCTCCAACCTTTTGTCTCAATCTGTAACAGGAAGACCAGTTTTGAGTCGTTAGATGTTACAGATTGAGACAAAAGGTCGGCCGGACTCACGACAGACTGGATCGGCTAACAGCAGCCGTGATCCCTTGGGGACGGAGGAAAAGGGTCCCGGCCGGAATATCCGACCGAGACCCTTGGACAGAGCTATGTGTTGCTGCAAGTCGTGTGTCTGCGAGCTACTCCTCGACGAGCTCAAACTCATCGGGGCCGACGCCGCAGACCGGGCATACGTAGTCCTCGGGCAGCTCGGGCGTGTCGACCTCAACCTCGTAACCGCAAACGGTGCACACAAACTTATACGTCTTCTTCTCCTCAGCCATGATGTTCTCCTCTCGAACGTGACTGCTGGTGTACTTACTTATTAGTATATATTCTCAATAACATAATGCAAGTATTTTTAGAACATTTCTAGCCTTGATACGACGAGGCTTTGGGCGGCGTCTTGCCCTTTAGCACCTTGTGATAGTAGTCGTACGTCAGCGGTGTCTCGTCGCTCAGGCGCTCGGCATCCTCGACCTCGCCGATAAACAGCAGATGCGTGCCCACATCCACAGTGTCGATCAAACGGCAGCTAAACAGGGCCGCCGAGTGCTCAGGCACATAGGGCATGCCCAGAGCCGTCTCGCGGGTCTCGTATTTGGCAAACTTGTCATAATCGCTGCTGGTGCGGAACCCAAAGTTACCGATGTAGAGCATGTCGGTGGTCTGATCGATCACGGTCAGCGCGAACGCTTTGGCCGAGGCGATGACGCCCGAGGTGACATTGTCCTTGTTCACGGCAACCGAAATACGCGGCGGCATGGACGTCACCTGCACCGCAGTGTTGATGACGCAGCCGGCGCGCAACCCGTCTGCCGCAGCGCTCACCACGTACAGACCGCTCGGCATGGTAAAGAACGCAGTTTTGTCCATAACGATCACTCCCCTAGCTCGGGTTGGAACCTCATGGATGTATGTACCCACAAAAAAGGCGGCACCCATAACGGACGCCGCCTTTGAGACATATGTGTCAGAACGGTAAGAAAGATGAGACGCCCGCAGTTGCGGTGAAATAGGGACTGAATAGCCCCTCAAACAGGCAAAACAGTCCGTATTCCACCGCAACTTATACAGAGTGCCTAGCGGTTGCGCTCTTTAAGGGCGCGGTCGATCTCGCGTTGGACATCACGTTTGGCCATGTCCTCGCGCTTGTCGTAGAGCTTCTTGCCGCGACCCAGACCTAGCAGCAGCTTTACGCGGCCGTCGGTATTAAAGTAGAGCTCCAACGGAACCAGCGCATAACCACGGTTGCGAAGTTTGCCGTCAAGAAAGTCGATCTCCTTGCGGTGCAGCAGCAGACGACGCCGACGGTCAGGATCGCGATTCCACACGCCACCATGGCTATAAGGATGGATATGCAGGCCGACGAGCCAGCACTCCCCGCCGCGGATCAGCGCGAAGGTATCAGTGATCTGACAGGCGCGCTCGCGAATCGACTTGACCTCGGTGCCGCTCAGCTCAATACCGCACTCAAACGTCTCATCGATAAAGTACTCGTGATGCGCCGAGCGATTCTTGGAAATGAGCTTGCGCTCGCGTTTACTGGGCATCGCCGGCCTCCTTGGCGCCATCGGAACCCTTGCCCGTAGCTTCACGCTTAGCCTTGCGCTCGGCGTTGAGCTCGGCGTCGCTCTCGCGCACCAGTTTGATAATCGCCGCGCAGGCTTCCTCACCCACCAAGTCGCGAGCACGCACCGTCAGGCGCGTCGCCTCCTGCTTGTCGCCGTCGCTTGCAGCATCGGTCGCGCACATAATCAGGCAGATGGCAATCTCGGCCGAGGGTGAGGTCGGAACGCCTTGCAGGGACAGTTCACCCATCGCGTGGTCGTCGCTCTCATCGGCAGCATCCGGATAGGTGGTATGGATCTTGTTGAGCAGGCGCGTCGTATGCGCATCGTTGGGCGCCAGGCGCAGCGCCAGACGCGCGC
>URTD01000172.1 GCA_900550735.1 uncultured Collinsella sp. | reverse complement strand
CCGAAGCCAATGTGCACCGCGCCCAGGAGGCCGGCGCCAATGTGCTGCTAACGCATCATCCCATCTATATCAAGGCGCCTGAGGCCTTTTGTCCGGCGGATGCCACACGTCCCCAATGCAGCGCGGCGCTGTACGAGGCAGCTCGTTGCGGCGTGAGCATCATCTCGCTTCACACCAACCTGGACCGCTCGCACGAAGCGCGCGTTCGCCTGAGTGAGCTGCTGGGCGCTGAGCCCATGAGCTCGTTGGAGCACGTGGACGACCCCGAAGCGACCGGCCTGGGCGCGCTTGCAACGCTGAACGACCCCTGCAGCCTGCGTAACCTTGCCGCGCGCGCCGCAGCGGCGTTTGGCAGCGACCCCCGCGTATGGGGCAAGGCCGATTACCCGTGCCGGACCGTCGCCATTCTGGGCGGCTCCCTGGGTGACTTTGGAGAGCTTGCCATCGCCGCGGGCGCGGACGTTGTCGTGTCGGGCGAGGCGGGCTACCACGTAGCGCAAGACCTTGCGTTGCGCGGACTGCCGGTGATCTTGCTCGGCCATGACCGCTCCGAGGAGCCGTTCGTGGATATCTTGATGAACTCTGCGGTTGACGCCGGGGTCGACCCCCGTCATACGATTAAAATACTGAAACCTTGCCAATGGTGGACTGTGACAAAAGGAGAGAACTTATGAGCGCCGGCGCTACGCTACTCAAGCTGCAACAGATCGATTTGGAGCTCGCCCGCAACAAGAGCGAACTTGCCAATATGCCGGAGCTCAAGGAGCTCGCTTCCAAGCGCAAGACCTATGTGAAGCTCAAGGCCGAGATGACCAAGCTCTACGCCCAGCGCAAGGATCTGGACATTGAGCTCGACGACCTCAACACCACCGAGATTCAGACCAATAACGCCATCGAGGCCGCCAAGAAGCGCCACGTTGACGGCTCTGACTACCGCGAGGTTCAGGACCTGGAGAACGAGCTCGCCACCCTGGCCAAGCGTCTGGACAAGATCGAGCACACCCGCAAGGACGTCGTAGTCGCCCACAAGGAGGCGCTCGACCGCGAGGCCCGTGCGCAGGCCATCATCGCCAAGTTCGAGGAGGGCGTGAAGGCCGATACCAAGGCCGCTCGTGCCAAGGCCGCCGACCTGCAGGCTCAAATTGACGCCGCCACCAAGGAGCGTACCGCGCTTGCTGCCACGCTGCCCGCCGACGTGCTCACCGACTACGAACGTCTGCTCAAGCAGTTCCGTGGCCTGGCCGTCGAAACCATTCAGGGCAACATCCCCACGGTCTGCCACACCGCGCTGCAGGCGTCGTCCATGAGCGACCTCAACCATGACGGCAGTGAGATTACGCACTGCCCGTACTGCCACCGCCTGCTCGTGCTCCCTAGCAAGGAAGCCTAACGATGACGGCGGCACCCAACAATTCAATGCTACTTGAGGGAAAAACGATCCTGCTGGGCATTACCGGCGGGATCGCCGCCTATAAGTCGTGCAATATCGTGCGTCTGCTGCAAAAGCGCGGCGCACGCGTTAAGGTCGTTATGAGCGAGCATGCCACCGAGTTTGTGGGCCCGCTCACCTTCCGCGCGCTCACCAATGAGCCGGTCGCAGTGGGTCTGTTCGACGACCCCTCCGACCCCATCCACCACATTTCGCTCGCGCAGGAGCCCGACCTGGTGGTCGTGGCGCCTGCCACGGCAAATATCATCGCTAAGATGGCCAACGGAATCGCCGATGACCTCATCTCCACCACGCTGCTTGCCACGCCGCGACCCATCGTGATCGCCCCCGCCATGAACAATGGCATGTGGAAGGCGCCGGCGACGCAGGCCAACATGGCCACGCTGCGCGAGCGCGGTGTCCATGTGGTGGGTCCCGGCAGCGGCTACCTTGCCTGCGGCGACGTGGACACGGGCCGCATGAGTGAGCCCGAGGACATCATCGAGGCTGTCTGCGATGTGCTCAACCCCGCGCCTCAGGACCTGGCAGGTAAGCGCATCGTCATCACCGCCGGACCCACGCACGAACCGATCGATCCTGTGCGCTTTATCGGTAACCGTTCGTCGGGCAAGATGGGCATCGCCCTGGCAGGGGAGGCCGCACGCCGCGGCGCTGCGGTCACGCTCGTGTTGGGACCGACATCGCTCGATGTTCCCCGCGGCGTGGAGTGCGTGCGCGTGCAGACCGCCGCAGAGATGCTCCAGGCGGCCCTGAGCGCCTTCCAGACGGCCGAAGCGGCAATTTGTGCGGCCGCCGTCGCCGACTACACACCCGCCGCTCCTGCCGACCATAAGCTCAAAAAGGCCAACGAGCGCTTGGATCGCATCGAACTGGTCGAAACGGTCGATATTTTGGCCGAGCTCTCGCGCCAGAAGGGCGAGCGATGCGTGATCGGCTTTGCGGCCGAGACCGATAACGTCGTGGAGTACGCGCGGCGCAAGCTCGCCCGCAAGGGTTGCGATGCCATTATCGCCAACGATGTCTCGCGTGCCGATTCGGGTTTTGGAACCGATACCAACAAGGCCTGGATCGTGAGCACAACGGGCACGCAAGAACTTCCCGTGCTAACAAAACCCCAGCTCGCAGATACAATTTTGGACTTGCTTCAAAAAATGTAAAAAAGTTCTTGCACAAGGGCAAAGTTTCGGGTTAATATACTCCCTGTTGCGAGCGAGAGCAGAGCAACAAACAAAAGCTTCGGGACGTGGCGCAGCTTGGTAGCGCACTTGACTGGGGGTCAAGGGGTCGCTGGTTCGAATCCAGTCGTCCCGACCAGAAGTTTGCAGGTCAGGCACCTAGTGCCTGACCTTTTTTGTTTAATAATCAATTGCTTAATTTTGATTAAGCAACAGGATGTCGAAAATCTACCTGCGCGATAATCGCCTTTTGCGGCTACTTGTGTGTTATGCAGGTACATGAGCCGAGCTATTAACGCGATATGAGTTTACATATGCGTAGCTGGTACACGCCGAGAACGGGCGGCATTTATCGCGGCGATTCACACAGATATAACGACTGTAACGAACAAGCGTGTCGCTGTATTTATTCCAGTGGTTCACTTGATCGGTGGACAAGTTGGCTGTTGCAACGAAACGCCAAGCAGGATGGGCTCCATACGAGGATGCCGCAGCGGTAATGGCGGGAGAGTTCGGCTGGCGCTCTGAGAGCCGCTGTACGACCCCATTTCTACTCAAACCGATAACTATGCTTCAAGACGAGAATCGTTCGTTTGGTTGCCAAATGAAAAGCCCGCGCAGAATCGCACGGGCTTTTCATTGGTTGCAGATGAGGCTAAAAGCAGAAGGCGGGGAACACGCAGTAGATGTTCGTCGCGCTGTAGTAGTCATAGCTGCCGTTGCTGTGGACACAGCGGAAGGACGCGGAGTTGCTCGGATGCACGGAGCGAGTCCAGTGATAGCTGCTCGACGAAGCACTGGAATAGTTCGACGTTGTCACGCCCTTGGATTTGTAGTACTCGTACTGGGCGCCGTCAGACTGGAGGTCACCGTAGACTTCAGTCATCGAGAGCAGGAAGACCTTGTCAGTCGTGGCCGAGGGGGTGCCTGCCTTGCCGTCGCCCAGGTTGTCGGTCATCTTCGTGACGGACTTCACCTTGGACTGGAGTTCGCAA
>URTD01000171.1 GCA_900550735.1 uncultured Collinsella sp. | reverse complement strand
GCCACCGCCCTCGCCGCAGGGGATGAACACCATGTCGGCGCCAGCGAGCGCCTCGGCAATGTCGTCGCGGGACTCATCGGCAGCCTTGCGGCCAACCTCGGGGTTGGCGCCGGCGCCCAGGCCGCGGGTAAGGTCGGTGCCGATGTGCACCTTGATATCGGCATCAGAGATCGCGAGTGCCTGAGCATCGGTGTTGATGGCAACAAACTCGACGCCGCGGATGCCCTCTTCGATCATTCGATTGACCGCGTTGGTACCGCCGCCGCCGACGCCGACCACCTTAATGACGGCAAGGTAGTTGTTGATCTCTGTCTCGTGCATGTCGGTCCTCCGAACAAAGGTTATAGCCATAGCATGGGTCGACCCCTGCGCACATTAACCTTCAGGTTGAAAGTAAATGCAAAGGTAAACCGTATTATGTTTGCACATTATGAACGTATCAGTCAAATAATTGACCGTGAAAACCAAACAAACCAGATAAACGGCGTGGTATGGCCCCTCAACAAAGCATCAACCAGCGCTACGAGGTCGGAGCGTTCCTAAATGTATAGTTACCCGGAGAGCGCACATTGATATACGTTACGCCCTCTACCTGCGAAAGCAGCTTGGTGACTACGCGCTCCTTCTTGACGATATCGTTCGAATCGCCCAGCGACACCTCAATGCCGTTATTGAGGTTTGCCGAGATGGCTTCGACCGAAGGCGTGGAAATATCCTTGACTTGTCCCAAGAACTCGCTCGAAAAACCACGCACATAATCCAAGCCAGCCTTAACGGCCTTGGAGCTCACTGCCTGGCCGGAAACCGGAGCGACATCCGCCGAGACATCAGTCAACAACACCGCGCCATAGTGCTTAGCGAGCGCCAGCGCGGCATCGATTCCGGTCAAGGTATTTGAGCCCTGCCCTGTCGTGATGACGTTGCCTTGGTCGTCCACTTCGACCGACGTCGACAGTGGGGCGATCCAGGTGTCATCATCCCCGATGGCCCAGGCAAGGTCATCGGAACTGATATAGGCAATTGCGATGACCTTGCGCTCCATCGGCGTAATGATGAGCGTATGCGGGAACTGACGCTGGACATCCACGCCCGAGACCCACGGATTCTGCTTGAGGTCCTCGGTAATCTGGTCGGGATCGACGTTAAAAAGCGACGTTCCCTCGGGCAAATCGATCAGCTGGATAGCATCGTGCTTCGTCACATGCTCGCTGCCTTGAATCTGAATATCAGTGGCGGTAAACAATCCAGAGTTGATCACCACGATGGCAACGACGACGAGCACGGCCAAGGCGGCCAGAACGCCGCCCACGATTTTGCCTTTGCCTGCAACGACAGAAGCGGCGTCTGATGTTTTATTTACCATCGCCCCAAGTGAAGACAACGGGTTGACGCTTTTTTTACCCGAAGGCTTCTTGGCGGTAGCCGGCACCGATGTCAGCGAGCGCGGTTTCGATGCGCCCAGCGTGCGACCTGGACGCGCCGCTTTAGTTCCCGTCGAGGGCTTAGGAGTTGCCATGGGGCGGGCAGGCTTGGCGCCCATAACAGGCTTTGACGTCACCGAGGGACGCGAGGACTTTTTTGCAGCCGGACGATTACCGAGCTGCGAGCCGACGACCGGACGACTGGTCTGTCGAGTATGCCCGACAGACTTAGAATGCGCGACGGTATTGCGTTGAGGTTTGGCAGGCGCGCCGGAACGCCCTCCGGCGCGGCGGAAGGTGGGTTTCGATGCTCTAGAAGCCGAGGAATTTAACTTCCGGTCTGAGCTCGATGCCATACGCCTCCCTCACCTTTCCGTGCACATGTCTGATAACCGCGGCAACGTCATCGGCCGAGGCAGTTCCGTTATTAACGATAAAATTAGCGTGAACGGGCGAAACTTCCGCACCGCCAATCGAAAAACCCTTTAATCCACAATCCTCGATAAGCTTGCCCACACTCGCATCGGGCGGGTTGCGAAAGACCGACCCGCAGGATGCGCGACCCATGGGCTGCGTACGCTTGCGCCTCGTCAGGTACCGCTCCATGCGCTCGCGAATGTCGGCCTTGGGCGCCGGTTTAAGCTTAAGCACGCACTCGAGGATGATCTCATTGCGGGGAAGGCTACATTCTCGGTAGCCCCAAGTGATCTCGGACCCCGCATAATGCTTGATACCGGATGCCGGGTCAAACGTTACGACATCCTCAACCAGCGAGCCAATCCACTCGGTCCGTGTGCCTGCATTCATAGATATCGCACCGCCAACCGAACCAGGGATGCCAACGGCAAACTCAAGGCCCGAGAGGCTACGCGACAGGGCATCGTTGACCAGGCGCGCAAACATCACGCCCGCACCGACCGTCAGCGTACAACCGTCATCGGCAACAACCGTGCGCTGAAACTCACGTCCGAGCGAAATGACGGCACCGCGATAACCGCCATCGGCAACCAGCAGATTGGAGCCCTTGCCGATGATGACCCACGGCACCTGCTCGCGATCGAGCACCGCCACGGCGCGGCGGAGGGCATGATAGCTATGGCACGTCACAAAGAGGTCGGCCTTGCCGCCGATACGATAGCTCGTATGACGCGCAAGGCGCTCGTCCTCGATCACATCCGTGTCGATCATGCCCGAGAGCGCCATGACGGCGTTAAACAGACCCATTAGACTTAAGCGTCTTTCTTGGCAGTCAGATACTCAATGAACTCGGGGCCGACGGTCGTAACGTCACCGGCACCCATAGTGAGCAGCAGGTCGCCCGCGCCCACCATCTGCTCGAGCTCCTGATTGAGCTCAAGACGGCTGGAGCAGTACACGACCTCCTTGCCAGGATGCTTGGCGCGCACGGTATCGGCGAGCATCTTAGAGGTGACACCCGGAATGGGCATCTCGCCAGCCGAGAACACATCAATCAGCAGCAGTTTATCGGCATTGGCAAATGCGTCGGCAAAGTCGTCGCACAGGGCCTGCAGGCGCGAATAACGGTGCGGCTGGAACACGACGTCGACATGCTTGTAGCCCAGCGACGAAGCGGCAGCAAGCGTCGCCTTGATCTCGGTGGGGTGATGGCCGTAATCATCGACCACGGTGATGCCATCGATATCGCCCACGTGGGTAAAGCGACGGCGGACGCCCTCAAAGCTCGAGAGCGCCTTGGCGGCGGCGTCGATGTCAAGGCCCAGGACATGGGCGACGGTGAGCACCGCCGTGGCGTTGAGCATGTTGTGGCGACCGGGATTGCTCTTGATCTCCACGGCATGCTCAGTGCCGTCCTCAAAGCGAACGATAAAGTCACTCTGGATGCCCTTGACATCCGGGTGCATGCAGACGATGTCGTTGCTCTCGGCAAAGCCGTAGGAAAGCACGCGTCGACCGGTCGACTTGGCGAGCTCGACCAGATGCGGGTCCTCACCGCAGACGATGACGGTGCCGTCCTCGCCCACCAGGCTCATGAATTTGGCGAAAGTCGCCTCGATCTCCTCGATACCCGAGTAGTGATCGAGGTGATCGGCCTCGACGTTGGTCACAATGACCACGTTGGGGTCCAGGAACAGGAAGGAGCTGTCGGACTCGTCGGCCTCGGCGACAAAGTAGTCGCCCGAGCCGTTCTTGCCGTTCGTGTCATAGCCCTCGCCGATG
>URTD01000170.1 GCA_900550735.1 uncultured Collinsella sp. | reverse complement strand
CTTTGTGGTCTGCCTGCTGCTCTTCCACAAGCACGCGTTGCGCATCAACCGCGACCTTATGGTCCGTGCCGCCATCATCGGCGCCATTATGGCAACCGAGCTCACCTGCATGTGCCTGGGCTCCAGCCTCACCTCTGCCTCCACTGCCGGCTTTTTGCAGAGCCTGACGGTCGTGATCGTGCCGTTTGCCAACGCAGCCCTGCTGCGTCGCGCCCCCGAGCGCAAGGTGCTCATCGGCACCGCCATCGTCACCTGCGGCATGCTGCTGCTCTCGGGTGCCGACTTTACCAGCCTGAATCCCGGCGCAATCATCATGCTGCTCTCGGCCTTTATCTATGCCAGCCACATTATCGTGGCCAAGCGGTTTGTCGAAGAAGTCGATCCGCTGTCCCTGGGCGTTTGGCAGCTGGGCTTTGGCGGCCTGTTCTCGGGCATTGCCGCATGCGTCTTTGGCGGTTTCACACTTCCCAGTGCGCCCAGCGAGATCGTGGTCGTCGTTGCCCTCGCGCTCATCTGCTCTGCCTACGGCTTTATCACCCAGACGCTCGTGCAGCCCCACGTGCCCGCCGAGACCACTGGCTTCGCCTTCTCGCTCGAGCCGGTATGCTCCGCCGTCTTCTCGTTCTTCTTGGTTGGCGAGGTCCTCAGCCCCATCGCCTTCTTTGGCGCCGCCCTCATCCTCACCGGCGTCATGGTGGCAACCGTCGAACTTCCGCACCTTCGCGCACATGGACAGGCTCGCATGGCAGGAGCGCCCGAGCACGTCTCGTAGACCCCACTCCTCATACAGCCGTGGCATAAAGGCAACCGGTGCGCCTTTACAATAGATGTCAACAGAGCATCTGACGTAAAGGAGCCCCATGGACGCCGCGACCCGCGACCGCAACATAGCAACTTGGTTGGGCGATGCGCCGCAGCCGGTACGTGACACTACGAACCAGCTGCTCGAGCGCATCGCCCTTTTGCGTGCCGAGCAAACCATCTACCCGGCACAAGACGACATCCTCAATGCCCTCGCCTACACGCCGGCCGACCAGGTCAAGGTTGTCATCTTGGGTCAAGACCCCTATCACGGACCCAACCAGGCCATGGGACTGTCGTTCTCGGTCCCAGCGACGCAAACCAAGTTGCCGCCGAGCCTGCGCAACATCTATAAGGAGCTCAAAGCCGATCTGGGCTGCCCCATCCCCGCCACGGGAGATCTAACGCCATGGGCACTGCAGGGCGTCCTGCTCCTCAACACTACGCTCACCGTGCGCGAGCATGCCGCGAACTCGCACGCCAAGCTGGGCTGGAGCGCGCTCACCGACTACGTTATCGAACGCTGCTGCCAGCTGCCCCAGCCGGTCGTCTTTTTGGCATGGGGCCGCTTTGCCCAGCAGATGGTCGAAGGCAAGCTCGCCGCGACCGGCGCGGGCAAGGCAACCGGCAAGTTCTGCCTGGCCTCCACGCACCCCTCGCCGCTTTCGGCCAACCGTGCCACGGCAGATCTCCCCGCTTTTATGGGATCGCGCCCCTTCTCGGCAGCCAATCGGCTACTCGAGCAGCACGGCTCGACCCCCGTCAACTGGACTTGCCTCGGCTAAAAATCGATACATCAAAAACGCGCCCGACGGCTTTCCATCGGGCGCGTTTCCTATTCAGGCCAAATAAATTGTGTGCGGCCGGCCTCGCCGCCATCGATCAGCAGGCTCTGCCCGGTCATAAACCGGTTGGTCACGCCCACAAAGTAGATCCACTCGGCGATCTCTTGGGCAGTGGCCCAGCGCTTAAGCGGCGTGAGCTCCATAATCTGGTTCCACAGGTGCTCGTCTTCCATCACACAACGGTTGAGCGGCGTGATAACGCCACCCGGGTCCACACTGTTGGCGATGGCCTGCGGCGCCAGACGGTTTGCAAGGTTCTTGGTGTAGGCGATAACGCCACCCTTGCTGGCGGCATAGGCGGGAAACTCCGATCCCGTATGCCCGCTCGCCGACCCCACATTGACCACGGATTTGATAGCCGGCGCAGGCTTGGCGGCAAGCCCCTCCCCCACAAAGGCGTAGTGCTCGGTCACGTTGATGGTGCCACGCAGGTTGGCAGCAATATCGTCGGCCGAATCCTGCGTACCGGCAACGTTCACGATTACCTGGGGTTCAAGGTCGCCTGGAAACGAGTCCGGCTCGCGTACATCAACGATCAGATGGCGGTAGCGCTCGTGTTCGATCGCCGCCGGCAGCAGATCAAAGCCCACGACCTCGTGGCCCTCGTCCAAAAAGCGCTGCACGCACGCGGCTCCGATACCGCCCGAAGCGCCCGTGATCAAAACCCGCATACTTGCTCCTTAGGCGGTTGCGTGGCGCTCGAGGTACTCGGAACCCACATTCTCGCGCTCCCAGCCGCGCACGACCTTGTAGCCCACGGGGCTCAGGAAGACCTCGCACAGCAGCTCGGCGACAGCGCCGGTCAGTGAGCACATAAGGACCTGCACCCAGGTCCAACCAAAGAACGTGTGGCTCACCACAATGGCAAAGACCAGGTTGTCGATAAACTGGCCAACACCCGTAGACACATAGGAGCGGAAGGCAAAGCTCGCAAAGTTATTCTTTTTGAGCATACGGCCAAGCGACTGGTTGAGCGTGGAGTTAACCACGGCAGAAACGAGCATGGCAAGCGACGAGCCAAGCACCACGTACCAGGTGCCACCGATGGTGGCGTTAAGGGCAGTATTGACCTCGATCATACCCGTGTCGTAGTAAGCGCCCCACATGCCGGGCGTGAGCGAGCATGCCCAAAAGCACAGGCTCACGGCCAGGTTGACCAGCAGCGCGAGGATAGAGATTTTGATAGATGCCTTGGCGCCAAAGCGCTTGCAGATCATGTCCTGGCACAAAAACGAAACCCAGCTCACCACAAAGCCACAGTCGAGCGCCAGATACGGCAGGCTGATGAGCTCCTTGTTGGCCAGCAGGTTCATCATGATGACGCTCACGAAAAACAGCGAAACCGTTGCCGCGGGAATGCTCCGCAACAGGACCTTGTAGTCCTCCATGACCTTCTTGATCATTATGTACTCCTTTGGTTTTAGGTTTAACGAGCAGGATATCGGACCCGAACTGCTCGGACGCCCCGGTCTTGAGACGACGGTGGGTATGATAGCCGCTCGCGCGGCATCAGGCAAGCGAACGGCGCGGCAGCTCCGCAGGGCCACCGCGCCGATGCGTTAAAAGGCCACGTTGCCAAACTCCGACAGGATCAGGTCGGGGTTGTGGTCGGTTGCCCAATCCACGTTCCACGGGCTCGTGAACAGCAGCAGCTTACCGCCGCGCATGTCCTCGACGCGCAGCGTGTCGCGCGTGAGCGAAAGGCCCGGGATATCAATAGTGTCGGGGTCGTTCTGGATCCAGCGGATGTCCGTATAGGGCAGCGGCTGGCGACGAACCTCAACACGGTACTCAGCCTTGAGGCGGCGCTCGAGCACCTCAAACTGCAGCACGCCGACCACGCCCACGATGACGCTCTCCATGCCGGCGCCCAGCTCGCGGAAGATCTGGATGGCGCCCTCCTGGGCAAGCTCCTCCATACCCTTGACGAACTGCTTGCGCTTGAGCGTATCGACCTGCGTAATGCGAGCGAACATCTCGGGGGCAAACGTCGGGATCTGCGGATACTGCACGTGGCGCTTGCCAGAG
>URTD01000169.1 GCA_900550735.1 uncultured Collinsella sp. | reverse complement strand
AGCTCGTCGCCAACCAGTTCCGTATCGGCATGAGCCGTATGGAGCGCGTCGTCCGTGAGCGCATGAGCTCCCAGGACATCGACGAGATCACCCCGCAGTCGCTCATCAACATCCGCCCGATCGTGGCCTCCATCAAGGAGTTCTTCGGTTCCTCGCAGCTCTCGCAGTTCATGGACCAGGCGAACCCCCTGACCGGTCTGACCCACAAGCGCCGTCTGTCCGCACTCGGCCCTGGCGGTCTTGCCGGCCACAAGTCCGGCTCCAGCCGCCGCACCAACGTGCCGACGGCCGTCCGCGACGTTCACAACTCGCACTACAGCCGCATGTGCCCGATCGAGACCCCCGAAGGCCCCAACATCGGCCTGATCTCCTATCTTGCGACCTACGCCCGCATCAACGAGTACGGCTTCATCGAGGCTCCGTTCCGCCGCGTCGAGAACGGCGTTGCCACCGACCAGATCGACTGGATGACCGCTGACGAGGAAGAGAAGCACGTCATCGCGCCGGCTAACACGCCGCTCGATCCCAAGACCAACGAGTTCATCACGACCGATGCCGAGGGCAAGCTTGTCCGCCCGCACACCGTGATCGCCCGTACCCGCGACTTCGACGGCTCCTTCGGCGCTCCCGCCGACGTGCCTGTCGAGGACGTCGACTACATGGACGTCTCGCCGCGTCAGATGCTCTCCGTCGCAGCCACGCTGATCCCGTTCCTCGAGCACGACGACGCCAAGCGTACGCTGATGGGCGCTAACATGCAGCGCCAGGCCGTGCCGCTGGTTCACCCTGCCGCTCCCTATGTCGGTACCGGCATGGAGCGTCGCGCCGCTCTGGACTCCGGCGAGGTCACCCTGGCCAAGAACGCCGGCGAGGTCATCTTTGCCGACGCCGCCAAGATCATCGTCAAGCATGCCGGCGGCATGGACGAGTATCACCTGGCCAAGTACCAGCGCTCCAACCAGTCCACCTGCATCAACCACCGTCCGCTCGTGCGCGTCGGTGACACCGTTGAGCAGGGCGAGCCCCTGGCTGACGGTCCTTCGACCGATCATGGCGAGCTCGCGCTGGGTCAGAACCTCACCGTGGCATACATGCCGTGGGAAGGCTTCAACTACGAGGACGGTATCGTCGTGTCCGAGCGCCTGGTGGCCGAGGACCTGCTGACGACCATCAACATCACCCGTCACGAGATCGATGCCCGCGACACCAAGCTCGGCCCCGAGGAGATCACCCGCGAGATCCCGAACCTCTCCGAGGACATGCTTGCCAACCTCGACGAGGACGGCATCATCCGCATTGGCGCCGAGGTCGGCCCTGGCGACATCCTGGTCGGCAAGGTCACGCCTAAGGGCGAGAGCGCTCTGACCGCCGAGGAGCGCCTGCTGCGCGCCATCTTCGGTGCCAAGGCCCACGACGTCCGCGACACCTCCCTTAAGATGCCTCACGGCGCTTACGGCCGCGTCATCGACGTCGTCCGCTTTAGCCGCGAGAACGGCGACGACCTGGCCCCCGGCGTCAACGAGCAGGTGCGCGTCTACGTCGCCCAGCGTCGTAAGATCCAGCAGGGCGATAAGATCGCCGGCCGCCACGGCAACAAGGGTGTTATCTGTAACGTTCTGCCGGTCGAGGACATGCCCTACATGGCTGACGGTACCCCGATCGACGTTATCCTCAACCCGCTGGGCGTTCCTTCGCGTATGAACGTCGGCCAGCTGCTCGAGTGCCACCTTGGCTGGGCTGCTGCCTGCGGTTGGGATACCGAGCAGGCCGACTCCGACAAGTACGTCCCCGGTCCGTTCTTCACCGCCACGCCCGTCTTCGACGGCGCCAAGGAGGACGAGATCGCCGAGGTCATCCGTCGTGCCAACAAGAACATGCTCAACAAGGCCACCGCTGCCTTTGGCGATCACATGCGCCCCGAGTTCGTCACCCAGCTTGACGAGCGCGGCAAGACCCGCCTGTTCGACGGCCGCACCGGCGAGGAGTTCCGCGAGCCCATTACCGTGGGTACGTCCTACATCCTCAAGCTCGGCCACATGGTCGACGACAAGATCCACGCCCGTTCGACCGGCCCTTACAGCCTGGTTACCCAGCAGCCTCTGGGCGGCAAGGCCCAGTTCGGCGGCCAGCGCTTCGGCGAGATGGAAGTTTGGGCACTGTACGCTTACGGTGCTTCCAACGTCCTGCAGGAGATCCTGACCGTCAAGTCCGACGATACCGTGGGCCGCGTCAAGACCTACGAGTCCATCGTCAAGGGCGAGAACGTTCCTGTCCCGGGTATCCCCGAGTCCTTCAAGGTTCTCGTCAAGGAGATCCGCTCCCTCGCGCTGGACATCGAGCCCATGCACGATGCCGACGAGGATGCCTCCGCCCCTGTGACCGCCGAGGAGACCTCTGCTCTCGACGACCTGGCTGCGCTCGCCGGCGTTGACGCCGACGTCGAGGCCCAGGATGCCGAGACCGCCGAGGCACCCGAGGCTGTCGCCGCCACGACCACTGATAAGGAGTAGTTGACTGTGGCAGATTTCGAAGCTACTGATTTTGACTCGGTAAAGATCTCCCTTGCCTCCGCCGACCAGATCCGTTCCTGGTCGCACGGTGAGGTCAAGAAGCCGGAGACCATCAATTACCGTACCCTCAAGCCCGAGAAGGACGGCCTGTTCTGCGAGAAGATCTTCGGTCCCGCCAAGGACTGGGAGTGCTCCTGCGGCAAGTACAAGGGCATCCGCTTTAAGGGCATCGTCTGCGAGCGCTGCGGCGTCGAGGTCACCTCGGCCAAGGTGCGTCGCGACCGCATGGGCCACATCGAGCTCGCCGCTCCCGTGTCCCACATCTGGTACTTCAAGAGTCCCACGAGCTTCCCGATGAGCCGTATGCTCGACATCAAGTCCAAGGACCTCGAGAAGGTTCTGTACTTTGCCAGCTACATCATCACCGAGGTTGACTACGAGGCTCGCGAGGCCGACGCCGACGACCTGCGCGAGGAGCTCGCCGCCGATCTGGAAGAGATCGATGCCGAGTGCGCCCGCCAGATCGAGTCCCTCAAGGAGCAGGGCGACCCCGAGAACTTTGACGAGTTCTCCGACGAGGAGCCGCTGACCCCCGAGGAGATCGCCTCTGGCATCGTCGACATCGAGGAAGAGTGCAAGGACGAGAAGCAGCTCCGCACGGACGCCTTCAACGCCTTCATGAAGCTCACCGAGCGCGACCTCATCTCCGATGAGCCGCTGTTCCGCGAGATGACCCGTTACTACTCCATGTACTTCAAGGGTGGCATGGGTGCCGAAGCCGTCCGCGACCTGCTCGCTGCCATCGACCTCCCCTCCGAGGCCGAGAAGCTCAAGGCCATCATCGCCGACGAGGATTCCCAGAAGCAGAAGCGCGAGAAGGCCGTCAAGCGCCTCGAGGTCGTTGACGCCTTCCTGAAGGGCGGCAACAGCCCCGCGAACATGATCCTGGACGTCATCCCGGTCATTCCGCCCGATCTGCGCCCGATGGTCCAGCTCGACGGTGGCCGCTTCGCCACCTCCGACCTCAACGACCTGTATCGTCGCGTGATCAACCGTAACAACCGACTCAAGCGCCTGCTCGACCTGGACGCCCCTGCGATCATCGTGAACAACGAGAAGCGCATGCTCCAGGAGTCCGTGGACGCCCTGTTCGACAACGGCCGTCGTGGTCGCCCGGTCTCTGGCCGTGGCGGTCGCC
>URTD01000168.1 GCA_900550735.1 uncultured Collinsella sp. | reverse complement strand
CCAGCCCCTGCGCGAAGAAGGCCACATGGCCGCCAACATTGCGCTCGACATGATCAAGGGCGCCGAGCCCACCACCTCCGTGATGCACATGCAGCTGATCCAGAGAGACTCGCTATAAGAAACTGGGACAGGCTTTCCGCCAGACAGTTGCTGCGGAAAGCCTGCCCCGTTTTGAGCGCTCATTCTGGGGCACAGTTTCCGCTAGACAGCTCAACCGGAAACTGTGCCCCATTATTTTGCCGAATTCTGGGTCGCGCTTTCCCAGAGGACCCCCTTGGGAAAGCGCGACCCGTTCTGGACCCAGATTCCGGGACGCACTTTCCGCGACGCCCGGTCACCCTATATACCCTCACAATCTCGGCGCATAAAAAACGAGGGAAGGCACACGTCCTTCCCTCGTTGCAAGCAATATGTAGCCGCTTGCCTACATCAGGCGCAGGCTGACGTCCTTGAGCTGGGCGCCGGAAACGGCACTCGGAGCACCCGACATAAGGTCGGAGCCACTGGCCGTCTTGGGGAACGCCATGACGTCGCGGATGGAGTCGGAACCGGTGAGCAGCATGCACACGCGGTCCAGACCCAGAGCGAAACCGCCCATCGGGGGCGCACCAAACTTGAGGGCCTCCATGAGGAAGCCAAACTGAGACTCGGCGCGCTCCTCGGTAAAGCCCAGGAGCTTGAGCATGGACATCTGCATCTCGGCGTTGTGGATACGCATACCGCCGCCGCCGGCCTCAAAGCCGTCCATGACAAAGTCGTAGGTGCACGAACCGGCTGCCAGCGGATCGGCCTCGATCTTGGCGATGTCGGTCTCGGTCGGCAGGGTAAAGGGCTGATGCTCGGCAGCATAGGCCTTGCGATCCTCGTCCCAATGGAACAGCGGGAAGTTGACGACCCACAGGAAGTCGTGACCCTCGCGCTTGATCTCGAGCGCATTGGCCATGTGGGAACGCATGCCGCCCAGGATCTCGTCGGAGAGCAGGCGCGGGCCGGCGGCGAACATCACAAGGTCGCCGGGCTCGACGTCCATGCGCTCGCGCAGAGCCGCCATCTCCTCGTCCGAGAAGAACTTGACGATGGGGCTGTTGATGGAGCCGTCCTCACGGAAGGCGATCCAAGCCAGGCCCTTGGCGCCAAACGTGGAGGCCACGCCGGCAAGCTTATCGATCTTGGCACGTGCCCAGGCGCCGGCGCCCTTGGCGTTGATGGCCTTGACGACAGAGCCCTCCTCGTTTGCGGCAGTCGCAAAGACCTTGAACTTGGAGTTGGCAAAGATGTCGGTCAGGTCGACCAGGTGCATGCCATAGCGGGTATCGGGCTTATCGGAGCCATAGGTGTCCATGGCATCCCAGTAGTTCATGCGACGCAGCGGCGTGGGCATCTCGACACCCATGCGGCCGAAAGCATCGGCAAGAACCTCCTCGAGCGCGCTCATGACATCGTTCTGGTCCACGAAGGACATCTCGATATCGACCTGGGTGAACTCGGGCTGACGGTCGGCACGCAGGTCCTCGTCGCGGAAGCACTTGGCAACCTGGTAGTAGCGCTCGACGCCACCGACCATGAGCAGCTGCTTCAGGAGCTGCGGGGACTGCGGCAGGGCGTAGAAGTTACCCGGCTGAATACGGCTGGGAACGATGAAGTCGCGAGCGCCCTCGGGCGTGGACTTGAACAGGGAGGGCGTCTCGACCTCCATGAACTCACGGTTGTGCAGCGCCTCGCGAATGGCAAAGGTAAAGTCGGAGCGCAGCTTGAGGTTGGCCATCATCTCGGGACGACGGAGGTCCAGATAGCGATAGCGCAGGCGGGTGTCCTCGCTCGTCTCGATGCCGTCCTCGATCTGGAACGGCGGGGTGACGGACGTGTTGAGCACCTCGGCGTGGTCGGTCAGGACCTCGATCTCGCCGGTCGCGAGCTTGGTGTTGGTGGTCTCCTCGCCACGGGCGCGCACGACGCCGTGGATCTTGATGGGCCACTCGGGACGCATGGTCTCGGCGATCTTAAAGGCATCGCCATCGGAGTGCTCGGGGTCGAAGGTGAGCTGCGTGATGCCCTCGCGGTCGCGAAGGTCGCAGAAGATAAGGCCGCCGTGGTCGCGGCGACGGCTCACCCAACCGGTGAGGGTGACCTCTTCGCCCACGTTCTCGAAGCGAAGCTCGCCGCAGGTACGGGTGTGCATGGAATGCTCATCGATGGGACGGGTCTGGCTCATACCAGTGATCCTCCTTTATGGATCTGTGCCGCCCCGTGTCGTTCCGGGCGGCGTCGTACAGATTTGCCCAGCCTGCGTAAACCGCGCAGCCGGACATGGCGTTCTATCTTATCGCACCCGCGTCGATGTACCACGAAAAAGTAGCTCTTGCCCAAAGACTTGACGGAGACGAAACAATTGACGCACCGCGGCACCCGCCCGCGCTATTCACGTGCGACAATATGCCCCAATAAAACAGCACTTGGAAAGGCCCGTCATGACTGCACGCCTCATTGTTATGGATATCGACTCCACGCTCATCAACCAGGAGGTCATCGACCTGTTGGGCGAGGAGGCCGGCGTGGGCGAGCAAGTTGCGCAAATCACCGAGCGCGCTATGCGCGGCGAGCTGGACTTTAAGCAGGCGCTCGAGGAGCGCGTGGGGCTGCTTGCCGGCTTGGACGAGAGTGTGTTCGAGCGCACCTTTGAGCGCGTGACGTTTACCCCCGGCGCGCTGGAGCTTGTGCGCTCGGCGCACAGCAAAGGCTGGAAGGTCGGCGTGGTAAGCGGCGGCTTTCACGAGGTCGCTGACAAGATCGTGGCCGCCGCGGGCATCGATTTTTGCCTGGCCAACCGTCTGGAAGTCGTGGACGGCAAGCTCACCGGCAAGCTGGCGGCAGACATTGTGACCAAGGAGTCCAAGCTCATCCAGCTGCTGGATTGGGCGGTTGAGTGCGGTGTCGACATGGCCCACACCGTCGCGATCGGTGACGGCGCCAACGACATCCCCATGATTCAGGCCGCGGGCACGGGCATCGCGTTTTGCGCCAAGCCCAAGACGCGCGAAGCCGCCCCGTTTGCCATCGATGAGCGCAACCTGATGCTCGCCATGGACATCATCCTGCGCGACTAGTCGATCCTTCTAACAAGAGAATCAGTCTGTCCTATAGTTTCCGAACAATTTTGTCTTAGTGTTCGGAAACATACCCTTTGAGTGCTAGACTTTGCGCCGTCGAAGGGAACATATATGGATAAGCGAGATCTTGAGCAATTGCTGAGCGATGTTGCCGACGGAGTAGTCACCCCGGCAGTCGCCCTCACGCGCCTCCAGACGGCGCCAACCGCCGATCTGGGTTTTGCGCAGCTCGATCTTTCGCGCGGGGTGCGCCAGGGAGCCGGCGAGGTTGTCTACGGCGCCGGTAAAACCGCCGAGCAGATTGCCGCCATTATCAAAGCATTACTCAATGCCGGCCAGGTGCGCATCCTGGTCACGCGCCTGGACGCCGAAAAGGCAGCCCGCGCCTCGAAGCTCCTCGGCAACGGCATCGACCTGGGATATGTCCCAGACGCACAGCTCGCCCTCGTGGGCGGCAAGCCCTCCCCTACCGGCAACGGACGCATCGTTGTCGCCTGCGCCGGTACGAGCGACCTGCCCGTCGCCGAGAAGGCGATCCAGACGCTCAAGGAATATGGGATCGAGACCGAGGTCCGCGTGTTATCCGCCCACCGGTGCCCGAACGAG
>URTD01000167.1 GCA_900550735.1 uncultured Collinsella sp. | reverse complement strand
TGGCCGATCCCTGGTACACCGGCAATTTCGATGCCACGTACCGCGACGTACTCGCCGGCTGCACGTCCATGCTCGAGCAGCTGTAGGCAAGCGAGGCCGCGGGCCACGCCTTCGGCGCGAAACGAGCGTGGATAATCTCCCACATGAAAAACGAGCGTGGAAAATCTCCCACTTTGAGCGTTCAAGGGCGCCCCAAACGAGAGAAAATCCACGCTCATTATCTCGTTGGGAAATTATCCACGCTCGGTTACTCGTCGACGATCTCAGCAAGCCAGACGTTCAGCGTATCGACCTCGGGACAGCAGAACTTTGCCGTACCGGGCTCGTTGCCGGGCACGGTTCCGCCATAGCGCAGGATATCGATATAGGGAAAGCCCACATGGCAGGCCATTGCGCACATCTTGCCGCGGTCTCGGTCGAAGTCAAAAACGTCACCCGGCTTGTGACCATGGTGGCAGCGGCACGCACCCAGCTGGTCCACGCAGCTCACGCGGATACGTGGACGCTTGCCACGCGGCGCGCCGAGCGGCTTGTTCTCGCCCGCAGGCCTGACGCCGCCCTCGCCAGCGTTACTCATGGTCGATCACGTCCAGGCAGGCCTCGATGGGCAGGCCGGCCGACTTGTCCTCTTGGTTGGCATTGCGCTCGATAAGCTCAGCCACCACACGCATGGCATCGGACGTCGCGCGCTGCAGACTCCAACCTGCCATAACGCGGCCGACGAGCACCGCCGAGAACGTGTCGCCCGTGCCCGGGAAGTAGACCGGAATGAGCTCAAAGGGAATCGTAAAGTACTCCCCCGCCACATGGTCGTAACCGATAACCGCGTTCGTGCCATTGACTACGGCGCTCGTAATGACCACAGACTTGGCACCCAGCTCACGCACGGCGTCCACAAGGGCGCGGGCCTCATCGGGCGTAATTTGCTCGGCGATAGGCCTATCGGCAAGCAGGCACGCCTCGGTATAGTTGGGCACCGCGTAGTCTGCGCACTCCAGCAGATGCCGCATAAGGCCAATCGTGGACTCGGGCACGCCCGCATAGAGCTTGCCGTTGTCGCCCATGATGGGGTCGACGAACACCTTGGTGCCCTTTTGCGCACGGCGGTGGCAAAAGTCCGAGATGATGCGCGTCTCTTCCTCGGTCACGATAAAGCCGGTCGAGATGGCGTCGAACTCAAAGCCGAGCTCCTCCCAGATGGCGAGGCTTTGGCGCACGTACTCGGTGGTGTCGTGGATGTAGAACTTGGGGTAGTTGAGCGTGTCGGAAACGAGCGCCGTCGGCAGATTATGGATACGGTAGCCCATGTGCGACAGCACCGGCAGCATGGCGGAAAGTGCGACCTTGCCGTAGCCGCACATATCGTTGATCAGCAGCAGCTGAGTGTTCTTCATGAGGGTCTCCCTTGGTTCGGGCGCGGCGCAGCAGCGCCACAGTGCGACTAAGTGTAGCGCAGGGGACGTTGCGAGCGGAGTCGAGCGGCACGAAGGGCAAATTGTTGCGGAAAGGTTTCGGAAACGAGGGGCTAGCTTGCTTCATTGCGGCTCATTTGCCGCCACTTATTCAGTGCCATTTCAAAACTATGCCGGATTACGGGGCTGAACCTGAATGAGCCAACCACACCCCCTATTTTCAAATCATAGCGAGCCTTCTACCTGCGGTTTTCTTTTTACCAATTTCGGCATGGTCGGCAATCCGTCGTTCAGCCCCGTAATCCGGCATAGTTTTTAAGTTAGTCGTTGGGGACGTTCTTAAATGACTAGGCAAACAAGAACGTCCCCAACGACTATCATGCCGCCGAAGTTGAAAGGCAGATTGCCGCTCTGGCGGGTTTGCAGCGTCGACCGGTTACGGCGTTTGTAAAACGCCGTAACCTACTGAATGAGCATTGCGTCGCCAAAGCTGAAGAAGCGGTAGCGCTCCTCGATGGCGGCGGCGTAGGCATCCATGATCTGGTCGCGGGAGGCAAGCGCGCTTACGAGCATCATGAGCGTGGAGCGCGGCACGTGGAAGTTCGTGATCAGCGCGTCAACCACGTGATAGGTCGAGCCGGGCATGAGGTAGAGCTGCGTCGTCGCATTCTCGCGCACCACGATGTCACCGCGGCCGAGCGTGTCGGCCCCGTCCTCGCGGCCCTCAAAATAGCGCGCCGTCACAGCCGGATCGGACACCGGCGCGTCCGCGTCAAACGCGCTCTCGAGCGAGCGCACTGCGGTAGTGCCGACGGCGATCACACGATGGCCCTCGGCCTTCGCCTTATGCACAGCGTCGACAACCTCCTGCGACACGTGATAGCGCTCGGTGTGCATCACGTGCTGCGTGGGGTCGTCCTCCTCCACCAGACGGAAGGTATCGATACCCACCTCGAGCTCGACGGCGGCAAACTTCGCACCCTTGGCCTCGATAGCGGCCATGAGCTCGGGAGTAAAGTGAAGACCCGCCGTAGGAGCGGCAGCCGAGTGCTCCTCCTTCATGGCGTAGACGGTCTGGTACTTCTCGGGATCGCCCTCGTAATCGGTAATGTAGGGCGGCAGCGGCACGTGGCCGGCAGCGTGGATGGCCTCGTCGAGCGTGCGCGGGTCGCCGGCGGCATTGCAACCGGCCGGCTCAAAGCGCACCAGACGGCCACCGCGGCTATCGGTAACAAAGTCGACGACCTCGGCCGTCAGCACCACGGGCGCGCCCTCGGGCGCATGGGCGCCGCCCGCACGATACTCAATCTGAGCACCGGGCTTCAGGCGCTTACCCGGCTTGACCAGGCACTCCCAAACGTGACCCAGCGGATCCACATCCTCGCGGCGCTTGAGCAGCAGCGTCTCGACCACGCCGCCCGAGCCGGCCTTGCGACCGATCAGGCGGGCCGGCATCACGCGCGTCTTGTTGATGACGAGCACGTCGCCCGGCTCGATATAGTCGATGATGTCGCGGAAGATGCGGTGCTCAGCGGTACCGCCGTGCTCCAACGGCGTTCCCGCCCGGGAGCCCTTGCGATCCACCACCAACAGGCGGCAGGAGTCGCGCGGCTCGGCAGGAGCCTGTGCAATCAGTTCCTCAGGAAGGTTATAGTCAAAATCATCGGTACGCATAGACACGTCGGATACTCCTTATATAGCTAAAGTCCGCTCTACATCCTAGCAGGCTGACGTCCCAAGTGAACTACTTTTTGGCGGCTTTGCGCTCGTCGCGGATGCGGGCGCGGTCCATGGCCGCCTCGACGGCCGAGAATCGGCAGCCGCAGTAGTTCTGCCGATACATGCCCAGCTCGCGCGAACGGCGTGTCGCCTCGGGGTAATACGGGCGAAAATCGCGAATCACCGGGGTGAGCCCATGTGCCGCCGCCAAGCGCTCAAGCACGTCAGTGCAGGTATCGAACAGCTGGTACGGCGAGACGGCGAGCGTCGTGCCCACAAACTCAAACCCGCGCTCCTGGGCCACGCGGCACGCCTCGGCCAAGCGCAAGGCATAGCACGCGCGACAGCGACGAGGCCGATCGGCGCCCAGCGGTGCCACGCCGGCCTCCCAGCGCTTCCGGTCCTCCCCCGCCTCGATAAGCTCGATGTCGCCATCGGCACACCACCGGCGCAGCTCGTCCAAACGCCGCTGCCATTCATCGTGAGGCTGAATATTGGGGTTTGTCCAGCAGATTGTGGGCTCAAACCCTTCCTCGCGCAGCAGGCGGACCGGCTCAAGCGAGCACGGCGCACAGCACGCATGCAGCAACAACGGCTT
>URTD01000166.1 GCA_900550735.1 uncultured Collinsella sp. | reverse complement strand
CCGCGACCCCAACCTTGGCAAGGTTGTGCTCTACCAACTGAGCCATGTCCGCTTGCGGGTTATTAATTTACGCGAGTTGTCCAAAAGACGCAAGTACTTTTTTCAAAAAACTTGTCTGCCGCATGTTCTTAGTAGCTAAACGCGCTAAAGCGATTGGCTAGGCACACGATTCCAGCGCTCCGCTAAACAGCTTCACCATCTGCACGCGCGTGCCGGCGCCGTCCGTACGACGAGCAACCTCCACGTTATCGACGAGCATACGCATAAGCTTGATACCACGGCCGCGTTCCTCGGATGCGACCGGCTCGCTCGTTTTATCGATAGAATAGCCGGCACCTCGATCAAGCACCTCAACCACAACGCGATCGCCATAGGCCTGAACCGTCAGGACGCACCCGATACCGCCCGCATGGTCATAGGCATTACCCAGCGCCTCCCCCGACGCCAATGCGACATCGTAGCGCTCGTCACGGCGCAACGGAAGCGATTCAAGGAGTTCAGCGATGCGATGTCGGTAGTATGGAAGATTCTCGATACCCTGACGGACCTCGACGCTCTTACTCCAGCGAGGCAGCTCCCCCACCGGAATGGCGGGAATAGACTCCCGTGCCGGCCCCGCGACATGAAGGATATCGACAAGACGAGCAATCTCCAAAAAGCGAACAACTTCACCTGATGCATTGACGAGCGAAAGCAGGCCTTCTCGCCTCATGAGCTCACGAGCGCGCGTAAGCAGGAATGCCAAGCCCGTCGAATCGATAAAGCTAACAGCCTGACAGTTGATGACGACACGACGCACGCCGCGGCCAATCAAAGCATCCAGCCGCCGACGCAGCGCAGGCACCGTGGCGATGTCGATATCGCCCGGTGGCGTCAAAACCGCTATGTCATTCCACTCATTCATACGACCATGGTTCCCAAAAAAGCCCACTCGATGCATTCGTTTCCCCAACCGTGCGGATTCAGCCCGCCCAGCGTCGTCTATGAACGACCCCGTAAAAACTCAAGGGACACCAATGCAATGTCATCGTCCAGCGCCGATTCGGTAAATCGGTCAAGCTCGCCCAAGACCTTGCCGCAAATGCCCGACACGCCCTCCCCCGAAACAGAAAGCAGAAGGTCGCGCAAGCGCTGCTCGCCAAAGAACGCTCCGGTGCGGTCGCGGGCCTCAATCGTTCCATCCGTATACATGAAGAGCATGTCGCCGGGGGCGAACGTAAACACGCCTGTCTCGTACACCATGCTCTCAAAGGCACCGATTACGCCCGATTGGCATCCAAGCAGCTCAACCTCTCCCCCACGTGCCTCACCGCCACCCAGCGGCATCGACTCTGGCCTGATGACCATGGTCGGAGGATGGCCCGCCGAACAATACGTTGCGCGTCCGGCCTTAAGGTCAATCTTGGCGATAAAGGCCGTCACGAACGTCTCGACCCTCGAAAAGCCCATGAGCATACTGTTAAGGGAGCGTGCCATGCGGGCCGGTCCAGCGCCCTCCCAGGCATATGCCGTCAGGGCCGTCTTGACGAGCGCGGACATCGATGCGGCCTCAATGCCTTTGCCAGACACATCACCCAGAATCATGACGGCGCAGTCGTCGGGAAGACGGATGAGCGTATAGAAATCGCCGCCGACCAACGCCGAGTTCGTGGCCGACAGGTACACCGAATCGGTTGCGATACCCGGAACATCCCCCAGGGAATTTCTCATGCCGATCTGAAGGGTCTGAGCGATATGGCGCTCCTCGCGCTTTTGAGATTCGCCTTCGTAGATCAGTTCAAAGTCATGCGCCAAGTGCACCAAGTAGTCATATTCAAGATCATCAATCGGCTCTTGGCTACCATCACGAAGCAGCAGCGCGCGTGTCGTCGGGCTCTTCGCAACAGAAGCAGGAACAATCGCGTCGTTACTGTGCCTGCCATCACCCTCAGAGCGCGGGCGCCCCGCCTCGATGCCGGAGTCAACGTAGAGACCTTGACAAGGCAGACCGTGCGCCCTAAGCCAGCCTCCCATAGGCATCGATTCGTCAACGCGAGTTATACGGACGTGTTTAAGGTCCTCGGCACTCGTACCGCCCAAAACAGATGCCTCAAAGCCATCAGGGCCAGCCCCCAGACGTGCCGCTGGCGCCGTCGTGGAAAAGAAAAGCTTCTCGGGATCGTCCGGCAAAGCAACGCGACTGCCGCCTTCAAAATCTATGACGTAGGAATCCAGACTGGCGTCATACTCAACAGGGCAAAAATGGCAGTTAAGCATATTGCAGATCTCGGACGATACCGCCTGGGTAGCCGCGGCGGAATCGTCTAGAAAGGCAAACAACTCATCACGCAAGACATTGAGCGAGCGGCCAAGCTCGGCCGTGCGACGGGAGCGAAGGCTCGATGCCATGCCGACCAGCTGGATAGACAGGTAATCGCAAATGACCTCGAGTACATTAACGTCATAGGCGAGCGGTGCTTGAGGGCGTTTCCAACCAACTTCCAGCACGCCAAGAATCTGCGTACCGTAAAAAACGGGAAGACAGATCTCGCTGCGGTACGGAGGCATATCCTGCATGCGCAACAGGTGCTTAGAACGATTGTCCAAGTCCATAAACATACCGGAGGCGGCCTTATCACCCTCAAGGTCCTGTTGAATCGACAAGCGACAGGCACGCGACTCACGAAGAACATACGTCGGAATGCCAGCGCCATACGGCAAAAACTCAGGCAGGTAGCTGTCGTACAGCTCCTTGGAAACACCGCGAAGTTTAAAACCGCCGCTCTCAGAAAAATAGATAGCGGCACCCGAAGCATCGAGCGTTCCTACAAGCTGGTTCAAAACGGTATCAAGTAGGCTGGGCAGCTCATCGGAGCCCACGGTACTCATAATGACCGAGAGCGTGCCAGAGAGGCGCTTGTTCGCCACTCTAAGCTCCGAAAGCGCACGCTTGAGCTGACGGTCGTGCGAATACTGTTCTTCGATGCTATGGAGCGCCACCAGGACACGTGGCGCGCGGCGCCCAAAGATGCGTGGAGGCGTTACGGAGCCCGCACGAACCAAGACGGGGATAAAGGAGCCGTCACTCAGCTTGAGCATCAATTCGATCTCGGAGCCATCAGTTTCAAATGGCAGACGATGTTCCGTCGCACGTTCAAAAGCGGATGAGTACAGGACGTCTTTAACATCTCTACCGATGACGTCGGCGCGTTCCTCGCACATCAAACCAAGTAAGCGATTATTCACATGCAGAATGGTTCCGTCGAGCTCGCAGATGATGACAGCATCGCTCGTGATCTCGACTAGTTGGGCAACGTCTGCCCACTCGTTGCGTTCAAGCGTTTCCATCGTGGACCCCACCGTCTATCGGTAACAAAAAAGCCTCCGAAGAGGCTTCTCAAATGCGATGGTGTCGGAGGCGGGACTTGAACCCGCATGACCAAAAAGCGGTCACTAGCACCTCAAGCTAGCGCGTCTGCCAATTCCGCCACTCCGACATGTTATATTGTTGATTCGCGGTCCGTTTTGTTGGACCCGCGCGTTCAACGAGGAAGATAATAACCTATGATTCGAGATCTGTGCAAGCACTTTTTTCAAAAAAGTTTACGAATTTGTAAATGCGCAGGTAAATCCGTGTGTCCGGCCCCGAATCGGTGTTGCCTCCCGGCGCGTCCTCGGGCATGAGCGATATTTTGCTGCGCACTTCGTGCTGCAAAATATCGCTCCCCCTGCGGAATGCGCCGGGAGGCAACACCGATTCGGGACCTACGTCCACGTACTCCAGACACCGTTCTCAAACATG